>JANONQ010000151.1:0-10058 GCA_031420935.1 Novosphingobium sp.
GCCTTCCACCACGGCCGAAATCGGCCCGGCGGCGCCGGCAAAGGTTTGCCGGTTCAATGCGGCCCAGTTCACAGTTCGATCCCCCCGGCGCGCATGGGAATAAGCCGCGAATCCGCCAGAGCCGCCGTCCGGTGCTTCACCACCGCCTGATAAGCGGGATCGTTGAACATGGCCGCAACCACGGCTCCATCGGGATATTCGACGATCAGGATATCATCCCATCGCTCGTCCGGGGGGCAGACGGTGTGCCCTGCAGCCTGTCCGGCCCAGATCACCTTGCCGCCGCGCGCCATGACCAGCTTGGTCGCGACCGGGGCATAACGCTGGTAATATGCTTCGCGCCCGCTGCATGGCGGCAGTTCCTCGCCATCGTATTGCGCCTGGTCGCGAAAGCGCAGTAGGTTTAGCATTGTCACCGGTTCGCCCGGCACCAGAGCCTGCGCCAGTTCGGCAACTGCCTCTGGCGTGATCGCTACAGTTCGCATGTCATCTCCCATGTGGTCTTGCCGTACCTTAACCACACAATTCCCCTCGCGGCGAGTGGATTTGACGCCAGTTGATCACTTGGGCACCTCGGTCAACCCAAGGATCTGAGCGCGATTTGGGGGCAGCGTGGGAAAATTTGTCAATCGGCGTGCAACCGGGGCTCTGATTCACTTTCCGTGCAGGGAGCATCATATTGCTGTGTCCAGCGGCCGATCTGACGGGCGAAGTAGGTTGCCAGGTAGACCGAAGTCGCCAAGACCATCGGGCACTGGATCGACTTGAAGCAACGCCACGATCGTTCGGTTCAATGTTTGTCTAAAACTTTCTTGCCCCACACCACCACTTTATAGCGGCCCTGGCCGAATTCATAGCCGACGCGAGCATCCAACGTGGTGTAGCTCGGCAGAATGAACGGCTTACCGATAGCGCTCTGACTCGCATTATTTTCTATTTACGTACATCGCGCGAAAAATTTCCTGTGCCAATTGTTGGACCATAAGAAATTATGCGGACCGCTGCTGGGAGGGAAGGGTCACCACAGCTGTGCCCTTCGCGGTGGTCTCTCCGAGCTGATTCTCCACCCACAATTCTAAATCCACACGATGCTCCGCGTCCTCGATCCGCTTCTCGACGATTCGGGCGCGGCACCACGAAACGTCACCAAATATATTGGGCCGCCGAACTGATACGTTAAGGCGGCAGAGAAACCCGTTGTCGCCCATCCAGTTGGTCATCAACTGGCCCATCCACGAAATGCGTTGGGGCCCAACATCGTACCCGCCCGGCATCCCGACTTCTCGCGCCATCTTGTCTTCCGCATGGCCGCGCGCGGCGCTGTCCTGCGCTCCGGTTTCAGGGTTGATAAAGGAATCGGCGGGGTGGCGTTTGCGGTGCAGCGCAGCGCGCCGATGTGCCTGGTAGCTGTGCCCCCCGCCCGAGTACCAGCAGATCATATCCGTGATCGTGAGCGGCCCCTTGAGCATCGGCTGTATTTCACCGCCGACGACCACATCCTCCCAAAAGCGCGGAGTTCCGCCGCGCAGTTCCTCTATCTCGATCGAATGGGCGATGTGATCGAGCTCCTCCGCCGAGTAGCGGTGCGTCTCGCGCGGCTTGTATTTCAGTCCACCGCTGGCCTTGGCGCGCGCTGTACGCGCTGTGCTGCCCACGGCCCGGCAGACAAGCTTGTCATCCTGGTTGGTGTAAAAAACTTCTCCGGTCTGAATGATGAATTTTGACGCGTTCAGCCCTTCTTTTTCGACCGCATCGAGGAGCTGGGCCTTGACGCCGAATCGGTCACGGTGACGGATCGGTTCATACCATTCAAAATCAGTGCCACCGTAGAGCCACTGGATACCGCGCAACTTGGGCGCGACCACGGTGGTATCGATCGTGTAGAGGAAACACCCGGGCGCAAGCGAACTGCCCCACCGGGTCTGGCTGCCATAGCCCGGATCGGTAAACAGCGGGTTGTCGTCGCCGATGCCCCAACAGAATTGCCGCACAGCGTCTGGCGAGGCTTCGGTATTCCACTGCTGACCGGTGCGCCGCAGATCGACGCCGGTCAGGCTGCGCGCTTCCTCCAGCGCCCCCGGCCAAAGCGCTGGCATTTGAGATGTGTCGGTCGCAGTCGTGTCGCTCATGCAATGGCTCCCGAGGCGATGAGTTTCTCGCTCTTCGCATCCGCAATACCACTAACCGCCCATTCGACGACGTTCGGAGTTCCGGTCGCGCTCACCATACCTCAGCCTCGATCGCCAGCGCGCCTTCGGCAGTGTGAGCCCGCAAGGCGAAGCTTTCGCCGGCTTCTGCCACCGACAACGTCAACGGTCGCTCGCAAAAAATCGGTGCGCGGTTGCGGCATGTGTAGCGAGAAGGCTCCCGCCCGGCGTATTCGCGGAACATGTCCAGCAGTATCATTTGCGGCAGACTACCGTTTACCACCAGCGCCGGGTAGCCTTCGACCTCCGTGGCGTAGCGCAAGTCGTAATGGATGCGATGCGGGTTGTCCGTGATGGCGGAATAGCGAAAGAGCATCGTGATGTCAGGCACCACTATGCGGACCAGTGCGCCCTCCGGAAGCTGGGGCTCGACCGCACTGCCGGTGTCCGCAGTGGCTTGCGTGCCGTTATTTTTGGGCAGCATGACGTAACTGCTGGTTTCCACGACGACAGGAGCGGCGCCATCGGCGAGCTTGAGGCGGTGCTCCACGTCCACCAGAACAAAGCGACCCGAGCGGCCAGTCTTCTCGCTTATTGAACGTAGCCGGCTTTCGCGGCGGATCGCCGCTCCGATCGGGATGTCGCCGTCAAAGGCAATTTTTCGACCGCCCATCATCAATCGCGGAAGGCCCAGATCGGGCATCGTGAAGCCAAGGTGCGCGGCACCGTCCTCGCGCAGGCCGCTCTGCCGGGTCGCAGGATTAAACAGCATGACGTGCCAGCCACGCGGCAGGGGGTCGCCGGGGCGCAATTCGCCCGGATCGCGATCAAGCAAAGCGGCCATCCGCCGAGCCAGCGAGAGCGAGCAGACATCGTCCGCATATTCGACTTTGCCCGCCGTGCCGGTTGCCTCGTTCATGCCACTATCCTTCCGCCAGAGACACGGACCTTGCGACCGACCCATTCTTGGCTTTCGATGGATTGGATCGTCGTATCGTCGTTCGACGTCGCCAGCGCGCGGCTCCCTTGCGGCGTGTCGAGCAAGAGCACAGCGTAAGGTTCGGCACCGCGCTCATAAATGACCGTGCAACCGACGACAGCTCCCTCGCCGTCATACGCGGTCTCCACGTCGCGCGCCTGCGTTTGCGCCCTGACAACATCGCTGACGTCGAGCCGGGAAAAGCTGCGTTGCGGCCGCTCCGCCGACCACATCGCAAAGGCCTGTTTGGTCATGATCCCCGACACGCAAGACAATAGCGCTATCCGTCCCGTTCGCGCGCGCAGCAGTTCAGCCGCGCGTGCGGTCGCCTGGAAGAAATAGTTGTTATAGGGGCCACCCGCGAAGGCCATCCCGCCGGTTAAGGTCAGGTCGCGTCCAATCGGCAAGCGTGCTGCCTCCGCAAAGCAGTCGACCGCAACCGGAAAGCAAGAATACAGGTCCACGAGGTCGACCTCATCGGAGACGCTGCCGGTCGCCGCGTAAAGCGCGTCTGCGGCAATCCGTGCGCCTGGGCACTCCGCTATGTCCGGACGCGCCGAGAGGGGCACCATGTAATTGGATTCGACGCTCGCCCACGGGTAGATCCGGCGTGACATGTCTATGCCGAGGGCATCTGCCTTGTCTTCGGAACACAGCAATAGTGCGGCCGCCTGGTCCACGTTCCATGTAGAGCAATGCTTACGCGTATAGGGAAAAGCCTGCATTGGGTTCTTCGCCCCGCCTTCGCGGATATCGGCTGCATTCTGCGGATCGCGATTCCAGGCGTGGGGGTTCTGCGCAGCAATCGCCGAGAAACGGGCGGAGGTCTGAGCCAGTCCTTCGCGATGGGTCTCCAGGTCGAGCCCGGCGGCAGCGCGGCGAGCGCTTTCAGCCAGCGCATAGAGTCCGACCGGCATCGTCAGCCCGGCCGCCAGTTCCGCTGCGTGACGCAGCTCGGCGGCAGGTTCGAGCAGGATGTCGGGATCATTGTCCTGGTCGCGTTCGAAGGCGTCGCTGCCCGTCAGCTTGGCGCGCAGCAGCCGATAGCCCGCGTCCGCGCCGGTGACGATCGCGCTTGTGATCACCCCCTCCGCGATGTCCTCGCACGCGTCGGCGATCAGTGATTGCTGGAGGACGCCTACGGATGAGAGGACTGACACCGCATGATCCGCGCCAATTTCACGCGCGATCGCGCCGCCGGGATTGCGATAACGCCACCGGCCGCGCGGCACCGCGATGCGATCAACCTCGCGCAGTAGCTGCACCGCGCCGCAGTCCTCGCCCGCTGCGCGGATCGCCTCAAGCATCAGGTCAAGCGGCTCGAGCGCATCAGCCGGATCATCCTCGCGGCGCATGGCGACGCCCACGCCGACCAGTACAGGAACAGACTGCATAGTCATGCGCGCGCCCTATCTGGCAGCGACTGCGCTTGCTCTCTCAACACCACCTTTTGGATCTTGCCGTTGACGTTGCGCGGCAGCGGCTCGGCACTCAGAACCACGCGGCTGGGAACCTTGTAGTCCGATAGGCGCGCAGCACACCAATTGCGTATCGCATCCTCTGTTACCCTTTCATCGGCAGCGCTGATAAAGGCAACGACCTCTTCGTCGAGCAGCGGATCAGGCCGCCCGACCACTGCCGCTTCGGCCACACCTGCGAACCCGGCAATCACGCTTTCCACTTCCGCCGGGTAGACCTTGAAGCCACCGCGGATGATCATGTCCTTTTTGCGGTCGGCAATGCGAACATAGCCATCGGCATCCACGCTGCCGATATCGCCCGACTTCCAGTAGCCCCCGGCAAAGCTGGCTTCGGTTGCTTCCGGATTGCGCCAATATCCGGGAATCACCATAGGTCCGGCGATCCACAATTCGCCGTCGGCACCGCAAGGAGCCTCACGGCCATTCTCATCCATCACCACGACGTCGCCGCATGCGACGACCCGGCCGATGCTATCAGAGCGGGCAATTCCTTCGCCCGGCGGCATGATCGTAGCAGGCGATGTCGTTTCGGTCGCACCGTAAGCGTTGCACATCGAAAGGTTGGGAAATATTTTGGCGAAGCGCTTGATTGTCGGTTCGGGCATCGGTGCCCCCCCGTAAGCGGCGACACGCCAGCCCGAGAGATCGAATTCGCCAAGGTCAGGCTCGAGGAGGAGCAGGCTGTACATTGCCGGGACCATCAGCGCATGGGTGATCGCGTGCTCCTGCGCCAATTCGAGTGCGCGGCGGCGGTTGAATTCAGGCAGCATGACAATAGTTCCGCCGACGTAGAGGAGCGGCATCAGCACCCCGCACAGGCCACTGACATGGGCCCAAGGAACGCAGAACAGTGTGGTGTCATCCTCGCTCAGGTCAAAGGTTTCCCGCCAGTGGAGGCAGGAATGGATGGCACCAAGATGAGTCAGCATCGCCCCCTTCGGTTTGCCGGTCGTACCCGAGGTGTAAAGAATCGCGAACAGCGCCTCTTCATCGATATCGGGCACCGCCGGGGGTGCGTCATCCGCCGCCAGTGCCCGGTGCCAAGCTTCGCCACTCACGTCGAATTGGCAACGCGGTATGCCTTTTGCACGATTCACTTCGTCCGCAAATTCTGGTCCGTATATGATCGCGCTAGGCTCAGCATCGGCGAAGAAATGCTCCAATTCGGCAGAGCGTGACCGCGTACCGATGGCGAGCAGAACAGCGCCCAGCCGCAAAACGGCGAGGACGGCGCGCACGGCGTCGGTGCCATTGGCGAGTATCACCGCGACGCGATCCCCTGCGCCCACTCCTTCGCGGCTGAGCAAGGCAGCGAGCGAACCAGATTCGCGATCAAGTTCCGCGTACGTCAGATGCAGGCCATTCTCGACAACAGCGAGCTCATTGGCCCGTTCTTCGATGACTGTAGAAAACTGCTGCCAGAGATTGGCCGGCCGGTCGCGGTAACAGCGCAACACGCGCGCCCAGTGCAATTCAGCCCGATGCATCCCAGCGACCGCCCTCATACATCCGAGACGGATTTGGTTCCGCTCTTGGCCACGGCAGCCAGCGCCGCCTCTAGATCTCTTGCATACGCCATGAGGTCCTTCTCCACCCGGCGGCGCGCGGCCTCGGAATCACCCGCTGCGATCGCGTCGAAAATGCGGTGGTGGGCCGCGCAGACGCGCCTGCGGACATCCTGCGACGCAAAATTCTCAATGCGCGAAGCCTCGTACATCAGGCCTCGGACCGACTTGGCGAAAGCACAGAGCAGTTCGTTGTGGCTCGCACCGGTCAGTGCGTCGTGCCAGTTTGCATTTTCTTCGAGGAATACCTCGACTTCGCTATCCGCCGCAGAATCCAGCCGCTTGGCAATTTTTTGCAATTGCCCAAGATCTTCCTCGGTACGGCTTTGCGCTGCAAGCTGGGCCACCATCGGCTCCAATGCCAGCCTCACCTCGATGAGCGAAAGCAGCGACACACTGCGGCCCTTGGCGTAAAGGTTGATGTGGCTGGCGAGCAGATCATCGCTGGGCTGCGACACGGTTGACCCGCCGTAGCGTCCGGCCTTGGTTTCGACGAGTCCTTGCGATTCGAGAATACGCAGAGCCTCGCGTACCGACCCCCGGCTGAGGCCCGTGGCACTGACCAGTTCACGTTCAGTCGGCAATGGTGAGCCGACTGGATAAGTGTCTTTTAGGATCTCCTCGCGCAGCCGTTCCGCAAGTACGTAGCCTGACTTGGGCACCTTGATCTGCCTGACATTAGCGAGCATCTCCATTCTCTTGCTGCCCATTATGCTCATTGCCACCGTATTCATCATAGGGTTAGCTATCGTAAAGGGCTGGACAGGTCAATTGTTAGACCATAGAAAAGTCATCATGGCTGGAAAACTGAGATCAACGACCGTCGTGGAAAAAGAAGAGCAATTCCTGCCGCTAAAGGGAATACGCGTGCTCGATTTTTCCAAAATTCTCGCCGGGCCACTGTGCACGCAGTATCTCGCGGATCTTGGTGCCGATGTCATCAAGGTGGAACCGCCCAAAGGTGACGATACGCGTCACTGGCCGCCCTTCGAAGATGGCGTCGGCACGATCTTTCTCGCAGTTAACCGCAACAAGCGGGCGATCACGCTCGATCTTCGTCGTCAGGAAGGCTTGGAGGTAGCCCACCGGCTCGCTGGCAAAGCGGACATCGTGGTCGAATCTTTCGGGCCCGGTGTGGCTGATCGCCTCGGTGTCGGCTGGGAAGCGCTGCGGGCGATCAACCCGCGGCTCGTCTATGCGAGCATTTCCGGCTACGGCACGCGCGGTCCGATGAAAGATGGCAAGGGTTATGACCTTATCGCCCAAGCTTTTACCGGGATGCTCGCGCTGACCGGTGAGCCAGGTGGACCGCCGGCGCGCTCCCCCTTTTCGCCAGTGGACCAGGCGACCGGTCTCCACGCGGTAATTGGCCTTATGGGCGGGCTGATGCAGCGCGACAAAACCGGGCGCGGCATCAAGATCGAAACCTCGCTGTTTGATTCAGCGGTCGGCTTCCTTGGTTATTTTCTTAAGAGCTACTGGCAGCGCGGAACGGAGCCCGAGCGGGCCGGCTCGGGGCATGAATCGCTCTGCCCTTACCAGGCCTTCGACACCGCAGATGCGCCCATTATTATTGGCGTCGCCAATGACGACTTGTGGCAAGCCTTCTGCCGGATCGCAGGGGAGTCCGATCTTGCGGCTGATCCGCGTTTCACAACCGGTTCAGGCCGCGTCGATCACCGCAGTGAAGTCGTCTCGCGAGTCGCGGCAATCCTCAAGCGGCGCACGCGCGAGGCGTGGCTTCACGATTTGTCGATCGAAGCAATCCCCTGCTCCCCGGTTCACACGCTGGGCGAGCTTTCGGACCATCCGCACACCGAAGAGTCGGGCATGATCCTGCACGATGCGGCGTTCCGCACAGTGGCCTCGCCGCTCCGCGCAGCCGGTGAGCGTCCCGCGCTGCGGTCCAGGCCTCCGAAACTGGGCGAACATAATCGCGAAATCCTGGAAGAAATTGGTTTCGCCGATCGCGACATCGGTCGGCTTTTATCTAGCGGTGCCCTCGGTGCCCAATCTCATCAATAGTTTCCACACGGAGAAAACGAATGGCCACTATCGCTGACATCGAACGCAACTACGATGCGCTTCACGCCAAATATCTTGAGGAACGTGACAAGCGCCTGCGCAAGGAAGGGATTGGGCAATATGTCGAGATGGAACATCCCTTCATAGGCGAAATCGACGACCCCTATGCTGGCGCGCAGATCAAGCGAGATGCGATTTCGGAAGATGTCGACGTCGTCGTGGTCGGCGGCGGGTTTTCCGGGCTCCTCGTTGCGACCAGCCTGCTCAAGGAAGGCGTTGCCAATATCCGTGTGATCGAGAAAGGCAGCGATATCGGCGGCACCTGGTACTGGAATCGCTATCCCGGTTGCCGGTGCGATGTCGACAGTTACACTTATCTGCCGCTGCTTGAAGAACATGGCGAGATGCCAAAGGAGCGCTATTCGCGCGCGCCCGATATCCTTGATCATGCACGCCGTATCGCCGAGCGTACCGGGCTTTATGACAAGACGCTGCTGCAAACCGGTGTCAGCGGTGCCGAATGGGACGAAGGCGCGCGGCGCTGGACTGTCACTACCGATCAGGGCGATGTTTTGCGCGGACGATTTCTGGTGATGGCGAGCGGGATCCTCAGCCGTCCCAAGCTGCCCGGCACCCCCGGCGCGGCCAGCTTCAAGGGGCACAGCTTCCATACATCGCGATGGGACTATGACTACACCAAGGGCGACACCACCGGGAACCTCACAGGGCTTGCCGACAAGCGGGTCGCGATCATCGGCACCGGTGCCAGCGCAGTGCAAGCGATCCCCTATCTCGGCGAGGCGTGCAAACAGCTCTACGTCGTGCAGCGGACCCCCGCCGCAGTTGATGATCGCGAGAATGTACCGACCGATCCCAACTGGTGGAACGGCCAACAGTCGGGCTGGTGGGAAAAGCGCGCGCTGAACTTTGAAGGGTTCGTCAATTCGATCCCCCAGAGCGAAGACCTTGTACAGGACGGCTGGACCCGCAACTGGGGCCGTATGACCGCCAAAATGTATGAAGGGAAAACACCCGAGGAGATGGCCCGACTGCGCCAGATCGCCGATTTTGAGAAGATGGAGGCGATGCGTGCCCGGATAGACGAACGCGTGCACGATCCCGAAACCGCCGAAGCGCTCAAGCCCTATTTCAACTGGATGTGCAAACGCCCGCTGTTCGTCGATGGTTATTTCCAAACGTTCAACCGGCCCAATGTGAAGCTCATCGACACCAAGGGTCAGGGACTTGACCGCGTCACCGAACACGGCATCGTTTATGACGGCAAGGAGTATGGGGTCGATTGCATAATCTATGGCAGCGGCTTTGAAGTCGGCGCCCCGCCTGATCGCATCGCCGGGTTCGACATGAAGGGCGTGGGCGGCATCACGCTTTCAGAATATTGGAAACGCGGCCGCCGTTCGCTGCACGGCATGCTGGTGCACAATTTCCCCAACATGGGCATCATCAGCGGTTTGAAGCAGGCCGGGATTACCTGGAACATCGTGTTCATGAACCGGCGTCAGGCCGAACATTTCGCTGCGCTGGTAAAACGCAATCTCGACAATGGCACCGATTTCGAGGTGACGACCGAGGCCGAGGACCACTGGCTGGACGTGCTCGCTGACAAGGCGGTGAAGGACACAACCTTCCTCAATGAATGCACGCCCGGTTACTATAATAACGAGGGCAAAGACCAACGCGATTCGATCTGGCTGAGCAACTATGGCGGCGGCCCGTTCGAATATATGGATGTCTTGCGCGACTGGATTGCCGGCCCCGATCTCGACAGAGACCTTGACCTGCAGAAACGCGCCGGACCGTGAGCCCGGGGACCATTGGGCGAGGAATTGAAGTAGCGGAA
>JANONQ010000152.1:0-3413 GCA_031420935.1 Novosphingobium sp.
GCGGCTTGCTGGTATTGCGGGACCGAGCGGATGTGATCGAGGTAGGCGGTGGGCCAGGCAACTTCCATCCACCCCGCGCCTTCGCGCCCGTCGATCGTGGCACGGCCCGCGCCTTCCATCAGCACCAGATCGGGATGCGGAACCAACGGGTAATGGCCAAAGAAATCGACGTGCACTGCGGTTGTGCGCCCGGCCTCGTCGGTCAGGGTTGCATCGAGCACGGTCTGGCGGAAGGCTTCGTCATGCTGCCAGGTGAAATCGAGATCGGTGACTTCGGCCATCAGCCCGTCCTTGAACACGTAACCGATCAGCTTGGTGCTGCCTAGCGCGTGGAGGTGCCAGAAGTGGACCGAGCAATCGGTGCCGGCCTGCGCCTGGAACCAGCGATAGTTCTGGAAAGCGATCCAGTCGCGCGTTCCCCAGCTATGATCGCGGTGGCCGGTGGCGTCGAAGTTTATCACCCGGTCGCCAAGTCTCAGCGTGCCGCGCGCCCGGCCGCTTTGCTCGATCCGGTCATCGGCGCAATAGGTGGGGCAACCTTCGGCATTGGCGCTGTAGGCATAGGGCGGGTGGAAACCGTCAAAGGCGAATTTCAGCGAAACGCCTTCGCTTTCCCAACTGACATCGGCGTGGCCGAACTTCAGATCCTGCTTCATCGAGAAGCCTTCGATGGTCCAGTCGGAGAAGTCCATGCCATCCGCCACCGGGCGGTCCGGCAGCTTGAGCTGGATCGGGGTGTCGCCAATACCGGGACCGAAGATCGCCAGCACCGCGCCGGCCTCACCCGCCGAACTGACCCAGGTATAGGTGAAGAAGGCGATGCGTTCTTCGGGCAGGTTGACAAGGATCGGGATCGATTCCCGGTCCAGCGGGCGGTCGGCACGCAGCTTGTGACGGCCATCGTGCACCGGATCGACCGCTAGCGTTTCGCGCGACAGCCTGGCATCATCGAACATCGTCGTCTCCCAACCCGGCACCTAAGCCGCTCTTTGTCTTGGCGGCAAGGGGCCGTGACCACCGGCAAGCCACGCCGCCACCATCAGTTTGAGCGGTTGGTGGCGCCAGCGCAATTCCATATAGTGCTTGAACACCGGATGTATCTGCAAAACTGACAGCACGATGGCGAGTGTCGCGGCCACCGGCGCCGGGGCGCTCCGGTTTGCCCGGATACGCCCCGAATTGTCAGCTTAGAAGCGCGCTGTGGCCTCAACCCCGAAAGTGCGCGGCTGGGCCCGTCCGCGGTAGCCATTGCCAAACAGATTCTCGATGGCGATGCCGAACGGATAGGTCGTTTTGTTAGTGATGTTCTTAACCCAGGCCGCGACGGTGAAGTGTTCATTGCTGAAGGCCAGACGGCTGTTTAGCGTCCAGAATTTGCCCCCACCCTCGGAAAACTTGCCGGTGGAAAGGTTTACAAGCGGGCCCCGGCTGTAATCCTTGAACGAATCATAATAGAATCTGCCGGTGTAGGCTGCGTCTCCGTGCCAGGTAATTTTGCCCGGTCCCACATCAACGACGTCCCAGTCAAATGCGACATTGCCGGTTGATTTGGCGGCATAGGGGAAGGGATTGCCAGCAACACTGACCGGACCACCGCCCGAGACCACACAACTGCCAAGCTGTGACGGAAAGCTGGGGATCAAGGCCGGATTCGCAGGGCACGCGCCGTCGGCATATTTCGTATCGAGCAGTCCGAATGACGCACTGAACCGCAAGCGGTCCGTGGCGGCGAACTGGGCGTCAATCTCGAGCCCCTTGAGCTTCCCGTCGAGCGAAATCAGATTGGCGGTCGCAGTGGCGTCGACAACCTGACCCTGCTGGCCCTTGTAATCATAATAGAAGAACGATCCGTTGATCTGAAGGCGATTGTCAGCGAAGCGCGATTTGAAGCCGACTTCATAGGCGTTGACCTGTTCCGGAGCCACAAAATACACCTGATTGGCATTGGCATAGGCAAGGCCGTTGAACGTACCTGCGCGGTATCCACGGCTATAGCTCGCGTAGAACATCATGGATTCAGTTGGCTTCCAGTCCAGAATGACACGGCCTGAAACCCGGTTGGATGAGCCCTTTTGCGAAAGACCGCTAGGGAGCGGAATGCCAAGGCCCTGGAACGAAGGAATGACAACCGCTCCGGCTTCGTTACGAACATCCTGCAGGAAATACGGCGCAAAAGCCCCACCCTGCTTGAAATCGGAAACCGTGATCAGGCGCGCCACCCCAAGATCGTCAAAATAGGTTGTGATGCCATCCTTAAATTCATTCTTGTCGCTTGTGTAACGGGCGCCGGCGGTCAGCTTGATTGTGTCGGCAATCTGATAACTGCCTTCACCATAGATGGCGTATGACTTTCTGACCTGCGTGAAATGCTGAATCGCGGTTACGCCTGTCGGCAATGATCCTGCCGAAAGGGCAGTGCCGTTAAACCCGCCACCAGGATTGAAATAGCCACTTGGCGATCCAAGGGCGGCGTTGACGTCACGCAGAAAGTTGAAGAAATCGGGCTTGTTGTCAGCTGTGACTGTGTCCTTGCCGTAATAGCCGCCGACGATGAGCTTCAGCGGCCCGCTCGAAAAATCCAGGCGCACGTCCTGGTTGAATGCCTTGAACTTGGAGTTATAGGCGATGGAGCAGGAGCGCAGTGGTGTGCCGTCGCACTCCGTGGGATCCTGCAGATATTTGCCATCGTCATACCCGGTAATGGAAATAAGCCTGAGGTTGTCCGATAGTTCTATTTTCGCGTTGAAAACGACGCCGTTCGCCTTGGTTAGCGCGACTCCGACTGTATCGCCCTGAATCTCTTGATCATCCAGGCCGTTGGCTGACGCGCTATAGCTGGAAGGGAGCAGACCGGATGGAGCCAGCGCGTTAAAGATGCCGTTGAACAGGAAATTCGGGCTGAGATAATTGATCGTGTCATTGGTCCGGGATTGGCCGGTGGCAATCGGGCCTTCCGTGCCGCCCTTTGATTGGGCGATGTAACCCTTCAGGCTGAGGTCGATTCCATCGGTTGGCTTGAAGCGGATCGTGCCGCGCAGGCCATAGCTTTCATAGCCGCCATAGTCACGCCCGCTGTTTAGGTTAAGACCCGACGCTCCGCCTGCAGCGGAGGTGTTGATACCCGCAGCCAGCCGATTGCGAACATAGGGATCGGATTTGACATAGGTGCCGGCCAGACGAACGCCGATCTTGTCTTCTATTCCGGTAAACTCCACCGCTCCCTGCACATTGATGCGGTTGTAATTGCCGTAGCCGAGCGTGAGGTAGCCGTTATGGCCCTTCAATTCCGGGGCGCGGGTGATGAAATTGATCGCGCCGCCCGTCGTATTGCGGCCAAAGAGCGTGCCCTGCGGACCACGAACCACTTCAATCTGGTTGAGATCGTAAAGCTGCTGGCCGTGGCTGGCGCGGAA
>JANONQ010000153.1:0-4806 GCA_031420935.1 Novosphingobium sp.
ACCACCCAGATGTCGATCACCGGCGACACGGTCGTCATCACCAGCAAAGACAGCGGCGGCTGGCGCGAGCTGCTGTCGGGGGCGGGGGTGCGCACGGTTTCGGTCTCCGCCGCGGGGATTTTCCTCGGCAGCGCCGCCGAAACCCAGATCCGCACCAATGCCATGGCCGGCACGCTCGACGACTATGAGTTGAGCTTCGAGGACGGCGCCAAGCTGCGCGGCAGGTTCCTCCTCCAGAAACTCGACTATGCCGGCGACTTCAACGGCGAGCGTAATTATGCGCTGCAGCTGGAAAGCTCCGGCGCTGTGGTGCCGGCATGACGCAGGATGCTCGCGAGATGCCCGCCAATCTCCACCGCGGCGAGGCGTCGCTGGCCATTGCTGGAACCGACCGCAAACTGCGCCCGAGCTTTGCCGCGCTGGTCGCCGCCGAGGAGGAGTTGGGTCCGCTGTTCGCGCTGGTTGAGCGCGCCGGGAGCGGTCAGCTGCGCCTTGCCGAGATGGCGGCGTTGTTCTGGCACTGCCTCGCGGCGACCGAGGGCCTGACGCGTGAGCAGCTTGGCGAGGCGGTCGCGGAACTGGGCCTCGCCGCCTCCGCCAAGCCATTGCGCGCGCTGCTCGGCCAGATTCTCCAGGGCAGCGGATGAGCGAAAGCTTTGGGCTCGCGGCGCTCGGCCTCTGCGGACTTGCCGCCCGGCTGCTCGGCTGGCGGCCGCCGGAATTCTGGGCAGCCACCCCCGCCGAACTCGCCGCCGCGCTGTCTCCGCCGGGTACGCCCGCTAGCCTCGACCGCGCCGAACTCACTCGCATGATGGAGCAGCAACATGGCTGATTTTGGCCCGACTTCTGGCGGCGACACGGTCGATAGCCTGCTGATCGACGTACGTGCCAGCACCCAGGGCTTTTCCGAGGACATTGCCGCGATGCGCGGCACGCTTGATTCGACGCTGGTCGACGGCTTTTCCCGCGCCGGCAACGTGCTCGAAAGAGGACTGCTCGGCGCGATCCGGCGGGGCAGCCTCGGCTTCGAAGATCTGCGCCGCGTCGCACTCAACGTCGTCAACGACATCGCTGCCCAGGCCGTCGGCAATCTGTTCGATTCGCCGGGTGGTAGTGGCGGCGGCAAGGGCGGCGGGCTGCTCGGCGGACTTGGCGGGATCGTCGGCTCGATCCTCGGCCTGCCGGGACGGGCCACCGGCGGGATCGTCTCGCCCGGGCGCGGCTATCTGGTCGGCGAGCGCGGGCCCGAACTGTTCGTCCCCACCAGCGCCGGCCGCGTCGAGCGGAACGGGGGCACTGGCGGCAGCCGCGAGGTGCGGGTGTCGATCAATGTCGTTTCGCCGCCGGGAACCGGTGCCCCTCAAGCGCTGCAGCGCTCATCCCGGCAAGTCGCCAGCGCGGTGCGCCGGGCTTTGGCCTCCTCGTGACAGAACAGGTTCAACCATGGCATTTTGGCTAGCTTCCAAACGCGAAGGCCAGGATTCGGACTGGATCCGGCGCTTCGATCCGCGCTTCTGGACCGTGAACTTTCCCCGGCCGATGATCGCTTCGGTCGTGACCACGTCGCTCGACGCTCTGCGCGTCGATGCGGTTTTCTACCGCAAGGGCGACCTTGCCGGGCTGATCTGGGACAGCGCCGACACGCTCGACCATCCGCTGCTCGGCTACAAGACCGACCGCGACTATTCGCGGACCACACTGTCGTTTCGCTGGCGCTCGGGCGGGATCATCCGGCTTGACCAGATCAACGGGCCGACGCTGACGATCGAAGGCAAGGATGCGGCCGGGGCGCCGCATGTCTGGCTGGTCCGCCTGTGGAACTATGCGGCAGGCGCACCCGAGGACGCACAGATCACCATTCGATTCTCCGAACTGGATGGCGGGTACATACTGCCCGCCGAGGCCGACCGCGTTTACCCGAAACAGATCGACCGCATGTTCATCTCGATGGTCGCGCCGGGCTATGCCTATCTCGACGTAACCGCGCTGACGCCGCCGGTCGAAGGCTGGGTCGAGCTGACGCAGGTCGCCTGCACCGGCCATCGCTCGATGCTGGAACTGGGCGATGCAATCGTCCCGCCGCACGGGCTGGCCGTAGCGACCGGCTATGACGACAATGGCACGCAGACACCGGCACGGCTGCTGCGCAACATCCGCCAACTCGGCTACCGGGGCAGCATCGTGCATTACGTGGGTATGAGCCATTACTTCCGGCTTGCGCCTTCAGGGGCCAGCTTTCTGGTTGGCGGTATCGGCGACCCGCTGTGCACCCCGGCGCGGGTCTGGCACCAGGCGTTCTTCGCGGAATGCAAGCGCACCGGCTTTTCGCCGGTAGCCTCGCTCTCCTACGAAGTGCTGGCGCAGCATTGCCCCGATGCCTGGCAGCAGCGCGCGTTCAACGGCGATCCCTCCCGCACCGGCTGGGACCCGCCGTCGGCGTTGCTGTCTCCGGCAAAAACCGAGGCGATGGTCTGGCTGCGATCGGCGGCGACCGAGATCGTGGGCCTGATGAAGGCCGCCGGGGTGCCTGTGCGTTTTCAGGTCGGCGAGCCGTGGTGGTGGATCATGGGCGATGGCCGCATCTGCATCTACGACGTTGCCGCGCGGGCCGCGTTCGGCGGAACTCCGGTCGAGATTCCGAGCCTGCGCCAGTCGCTAAATGCGGCGCAGAAGGCGCTGCTCGATGCGGCGGGAACCTTGCTCGCGTCATCCACCGCGGCCCTCGTCCAGACAGTCCGTACCGCCGCCGCCCCGCAATCGGCCGAAGCGCTGCTGCTGGTTTTCCCGCCAACCCTGCTCGCGCCCGACATGCCCGAGGCGCGGCGGGCCAATCTGCCGACCGGTTGGGCGCGCCCCGCGTTCGACCGGCTGCAGGTCGAGGATTACGACTGGCTCACCGCCGGTGCCGACGCCTATCGCCGCGCCGCTTACACCACGGTCAACGACCGGCTTGGCTATCCGGCGTCGGAGCAGGACTATCTGGCCGGCTTCGTCCTACTGCCCGAACAGCGCGATCTGTGGCGGCGGATCGACGCCGGGATCGACGAAGCCCAGACGCGCAATCCCCACGAGATCATCATCTGGGCCATGCCCCAGGTCGTCCGCGACGGTTACGTCCGGCTTCCCAAACCGCAGGACATCGACACTATGCAGGCCTTCGACGATTTACCTTATCCGCTGGCGCTGGGCCGTGACGCGGCGATCACCCCGGAATTCTCGACCAGCGTCTCGGTCACCGCATCGGGCTTTGAGCGGCGCAACAGCCTGTGGTCGAATGCACGACTGCGCTTCGATGTCGGACCGGGCATTCGCTCGGAGGCCGAACTGGGCGTGCTGATCGCCTTCTTCCGCGCCAGGCGCGGCGCGGCGCGCGGGTTTCGTCTGCGCGACCCTTCCGATTACAGCTCGAACGTCATGACCGGCACGCCGGTGGCAACCGACCAACTGCTCGGCACCGGCGACGGTATCCGCACGGATTTCCCACTGGTCAAGAATTACGGAGAGGGCAACGCGGTCCAGCAGCGGCGCATCACCCGGCCGCGCAGTGGCACCGTGTTGGTCAGTGTCGGGGGCACGCCGATACTGACCGGCTGGACGCTCGCAGCCGCCGGCCTGGTCAGCTTCACAACGCCGCCCGCCGGCGGCGCCGCGGTGCGCGCCGGTTTTCTGTTCGACGTGCCGGTGCGCTTTGCCGACGACCGGCTCGAAGTCGCAGGTGCCGCGTTTGCCGCCGGCGAAGCGCCGAGCGTGCCCGTCGTCGAAATCCGCGAGGCGGCATGAGCAGGGTCTGGTTTTCGCAATCGCTCGAAACCACCGCGGCGTTCTGGCGGGTGCTCCGCCGCGACGGGGTGACGCTCGGCTTCACCACCCACGACCACGACCTCTGGTTCGACGGCGTGCTGCATAGCGCGACGCCGGGCATGATACCCTCCTCGATCCGCCGCTCAGCCGGCTTCGAGCCCGACAGTGCCGAAGTCGAAGGCGCGCTCAGCCACGATTCGATTTCCGCCAACGATCTCTCTGCTGGCAAATTCGACGGAGCCCGCGTGCTGATCGGACTGGCCGATTGGGAGACGGGGGAGCGGCAGCTGCTCTATCGCGGCACAATCGGCAGCGTGATGGAAGAATCCGGCAAGTTCACCGCCGAGCTCGAATCGCGGAAAGCCGAGTTGGCGCGCGATCCGGTCCCCCGCACCAGCCCCAGCTGCCGCGCCCGGTTCTGCGGGCCGGGCTGCACGCTGCCTGCGGTCCGCTTTACGCATGAGGCCGTGCTGACCGGTTTCGATCTCACCGCCAACAGCGTCACCACCAACAGTGTTGCTACGGCGGCGAATTTGGCGCGGGGCACGTTGCGCTGGCTCGACGGACCCCATGCCGGCAGGACCATGGCCATCCTGGCAGCGGCGGGCGCGGCGGGGCTGGTGCTCGACGAACCACTTAGCGCAGCGCTGGCTCCCGGCCACCGCGCCCTGGTGCGCGAGGGCTGCGATCACCGGCTCGATACCTGCGCCACCCGCTTTGCCAATGCGGTAAATTTTCAGGGTGAGCCGTTTTTGCCCGGCAACGACCAGATTTACCGCTATCCGCCGCCGCCAGCATGAGCGGCGCAGGTCTGGCCTCGGCAGTGGAAACGCTGGTTGGAACGCCCTTTCGCCTCCACGGCCGCAATCCCGCGACCGGGCTGGATTGCATCGGCGTGCTTGCCGCGGCGCTGGCAGCGTGCGGCCGACCGGCTGAGCTGCCAAATTTTTATACCCTGCGAATGCGGGCACTACCCGAACTCGGCGAGGCGGCCAGCGCGGCTGG
>JANONQ010000154.1:0-5101 GCA_031420935.1 Novosphingobium sp.
CGTCCGCGCCCATTGGTCAATCGAAAACAGCCTTCACTGGTGCCTCGACGTCATCATGAACGAGGATCAAGCCAGAAGCCGCATGGACAACGCCCCCCACAATCTCGCCGTTTTGCGCCATTTGGCCCTCAACGCCGTCCGAAAAGACCCCGCCAAAGGCTCCCTCCGCGTCAAACTCAAACGAGCCGCCTGGAGCAATGACTATCTCGTCAAACTGCTGGCACTATTTTGAAATGCGATTGCCCTGTCAATTGGGCTGGTCCCTATTGCGGAATTGTGCGAATGATACTCGCTGCTTCCCGGGGGTGATTTCACGATGTCATTGACGTGGATTTTTGCGTTGGTGTCCGGAGTTTTCTTGACTTTGTTCGTCTATCCCTACGCGATCTATCCATTTTTGCTCCGGACGCTCAAACGCAAGCCGGTGGCAGCCGCACCAGCCGACTTTCTCGTTTCGCTGCTTTTCTGCGCGTACAATGAAGTCGAGGCATTGCCTGAGAAGATCGAGAACCTGCGAAGGCTCAAGGAACGGAAGCCGGGACTGGAAATTCTGGTTTATGACGACAATTCAAGTGATGGATCATCTGAATTGCTGGCGAATGCCGCAGATATCGTCACTGTTATCCGGGGCGAGGGTCGAACCGGGAAAGCGGCCGGCATGAAACGCCTTGCGGCTCTGGCCGGCGGCGAAATCCTCGTCTTTACCGACGCGAACGTGATCCTCGCTCCTGACGCGATCGAGAGCCTCCTGCCCTATTACGCCGACACCGGCGTGGGCGGAGTTTGCGGAACGCTGCGGTATTCGAGCGATCCATCTAGCACTACGGCTGAGATCGGCTCGTTGTACTGGCGCCTGGATGAACACCTGCGTTCGCACGAATCCGCCACTGGCGACGTTATGGGAGCCGATGGATCGATATTCAGCGTCAGGAAGTCCCTGTATCCGAGCTTTCCGGACACCGTCCTTGACGATTTCACAGTGTCCATGAGCGTCATTTTCGCGGGCAAGAGGCTCATCAAGGCACCTGACGTTGTCGCCTACGAGAAGAGCGTTTCCCATCGCGATGAAGAGGTAAGAAGAAAAGTCAGGATCGGAGCGCGCGCCTTCCATACGCACCTGCACCTGAGAGGCCAGCTCAAGAGAATGTCTGCCCTGAACCGGTTCAAATACATGTCGCGTAAGCTTTTGAGGTGGTTTGGCGGGTTGTTCCTGGCAGTGGGCGCAGTGTTTGCGATGGCCGCAATCGCCATGGCTTCGCCTGCCGTGGCAGCCGGCCTTGTGGCCACGGGATGCCTGTTGCTGGCGATCTCGCTGCGCGTCCGCAAGGGTATCCTCGCAAAGCTGAGCGAGATCCTGATCTCCACCTTCGCTACCCTGATCGGAGTTCTGCAGGGAATGCGCGGCCGCACCGTGACAACTTGGTCGCCGGCAAAGTCACGATGAAGCAGTTTGATTCCGCAGGGGTGGACAAGAGTTCACTGCGCATCAGCTATCTGTTCCCTCAATTCCCTGTCCTTACCGAGGTCTTTGCCGTTTCAGACATCCTGGCCTTGCGTGCGCAAGGCCACCAGGTCGTCGTCCACACCGTCAAGCCACGGCGAACTGACGAGCCAATGCGCCTGCGCACCTGCGGCGTGACCGGTGATATTCCGATCCACCGTCCCAGCCTGCGTGGAGTCCTACGTTGGCCAATCACCGTTTGGAAAATGCGCTCGCAGGCCTCATACTTGCTCTGCCAGGTCATAACGCGCGGGAAGGGGGCGCCCGCCACCGCTCTTACCGCACTCCTCGCAATTCCGCGCGTCCTCGAAATTGCCGAAGAAATCCGCGAATTCGACGCGGATATTGTTCACGTCTTCTGGTCGCGCCATGCCGGGATGGTGTTGCCGATCCTCGGCCGGCTGGGCTCGCGCAGCACCAGAAGCGCATTCGTGGGTGCCTATGATTTGGTCGCAAATGACTTTCTTGTCGATATGACGCTCGGCTGGTCCGAGGTTGCCTTTTCGCACGCGGAAACAAACAGATCCTATCTCGAAAGCAAAGTCCCTCGCAGCATCCCGGTGAAGATTGTCCACCGTGGCATTCCGCTCATGTCGCTGGACGCAAGTATCATACGAGACCCGGATTTCTGGCTCACAGCATCGTCGCTCACCCTTTCCAAGAACGTGGAGGCCGTGCTCCGGACATTTGCATTGGCCCGTCGATCTCGCCCAGACTTGACGCTCGTTATCTTCGGTGAGGGACCGGACCGCAGTCGCCTCGAGCAGTGCAGCCATGAACTAGGCTGTTCCGGTGCCGTCCGGTTCGGCGGCCATGTCCAGCGCCAGCAACTCTTCCGCCACATGCAGCAGGCGGCCGTGTTTCTCATGCTGTCAAAGAAGCCCTCGGAACGCTTGCCCAATGTCGTCAAGGAAGCGCTGTGGGCCGGATGCTCGGTCATCAGTTCGAAGTCGGAAGGGATCGAGGAGCTCCTGCCGGATAGTGGCATCGGCCAGGTTATCGATCCGGATGACGCCCGAGCTGTCGCGGATGCCGTCCGGAGAGTCCTATCGGAAACATCCGACGAAGGTGGCAGACGAAGACTCAGGGCACGCAAGCTCATTACCGAACGCTTTTCGAATGAACGGAGCATGCGCGAATACGTTACAGCTTGGCGCGCCGCGATGTATCCGGAATTAAGCGACGGTGCCATCGCGTCGATCCGCTCAATCAATTCCTCAATCGACCAAAGCTGATCAGACACACCAGCGGCCATCGCAGGCGTAATGCGAAGCGACTTGTGGACACGCACGAAATTGTAGTGCGCGAAGTGAACGCTCACCGGCGCGTGCAGGTTCTCCACCTTCTTGCTGAAAGCATTCGTTAGGCGCGTAAACCTGGCAAGTTGCTCCCGAGCGCGAGCCGATGCGTAGACTGCAAATGCCTGTTCAGGACGTCCCAGTCTTCAACCACAGGATGCCCCTGGCACTTCGCGAGGACTTCGTGAATGCGCCAGGCAAGATCCGACCCTGCAAATTGAGGCACCGCCACCAGAGTGCTTAGCGCTATCGCGCCAACAATGGTCAATGCGCTGGCCATGGCTCCCGCAACCTCGGCGGCGATCGTCGCAGCGGCGAGCGTGACGACAATTTGTACGTGAACCTCAAGGATCGCTCTGAAGATCATCGACAGGTCGGTGCCGTTTACCAGGCTTACGAACGCCCCCAATAAGGCAAGTGCCATTGCAAGCAGAAAGACCGCCTTGTGCCTTTCCAGACCTCGCCGCGTCTCCTCCGGATAAAGCAAGGAAAAGACGATCAGGAACCCGATAGCGAATAGGCCTCGAACAGGGATGGATGCAATCTGCAGGCCAATGAGCGCGACGTTGAGCACCATCAGCAGCGCGAGGGCAAAAAGTACAAACCAGCGATCGAGTTAGGTGTCCGGCCGCTTTGTTATCGCCAAACACTTTCGATATGACGTTTCGCCCGCCATCGATGCCATTTCACTACCGCTGATGGACCGCTAGCGTCATGCGTAAGAGAAATATGGCTCGCCGCCATATCCGGCGCCGGCAGTCTTTGCATCGAACTTGGTAAGCACCCCTTCGACGGGCTTGGATTCGGGCAATCGCGAAAGCGCTAGCCCCAGTTGGCCAGACTCCATCCGGTTTGCCTCGATAATCACCGCGATAGCATCGACACTGTCCGAGAGAATGATGGCGTCTGCGAGCCCCATGATTGGCGGGCCATCGACAATTGCGATGTCATACCCGCCAGCAAGTTGCGCCAGCACAGGCACCACGTTCTGCTGAGCCAGAAGTCCGATCGGATTGTCTCGCGCGTTGCCCGCGGACACGAAGTCGAAGCCCTGTTCAGCTATGTGGCGAATAATAGACTGCGGCTTTATTTCAATTCCCGCCAGTGCCTCTGAAAACCCGGGGCCGTCCGGCTGATCGAGCATGGCCTTGAGGGAGGGACGCCGCAGATCGCCATCGATCAGGAGAACCCGCTTGCCCAATCTGGCCAAGCTGCGGGCGATGCCCACCGCAGTGGTCGACTTGCCTTCGCCGACTGCACTGCTCGTCACCAGCAGGGTCTTGGGCATTTGCCCCGAATCCATCTTTTGAACGGAAACAGCAACCGAGTTGTATGCTTCAGACTGGGGCGAATTGGGATCATCGAGCGCATCTTCCATGCGCTTTCCCTTGCCGGAAACCGGAATGAACCCCAGGAAGGCAAGATTGCCCGCCGCGCCAAGATCGAGCGTGGACCGAATGACATTCTGCATTCGTTCCCGAACGAGGCCAATGGCCATTGCGGCTGTCAGGCCCAGAATCAAGGCAAGGCCCATGTTACGCCGCATATTTGGCGAACTTGGATCCAGCGGCGGAATGGCCTGATCCACCATCGTGACGTTTACCGAAGGCGCGCCAGCTGCGGCGACAACTCCCTTGTACCGTTGTAGCAACCCATCGTAGAAAACCCGGTTGGTCACCACCTCGCGCTCGAGCGAATTGTAGCCTACGTTCCTCTCGCGTTCGGTCATCGCCGCGCTCCGAAGACCGTCAATCGTGCCTTTAATTTCTTGTTCCTGCTTTAGGGCGCTCTGGTAGTTATCCGCATAAGTGCGTTTGATATTCGCGGCTACGCTTTGGATTTGCGTGTCGAGTGAGCCAATCTGCGCGGATGTATCCGAAGGGTATTCGCCCGTATACCGTTCATTCTCTTCAGCTTTGGTGGCCGCGAACTTCGCCCTCTGTGCAATCAATTCCTGAATGGTGCCATTTTCCTGCACCTGCGGCAGGGCCATCGCCGATACTCCCTGGAACTGCCGAAACTCCTGCTCGGCAACGATGCGGCGCGCTGTTGCTTCAGCCATCGACTTTGAATGATGCCCGAGTAGCTGAGCCCCGAGCGAAGCAGGGCCTTGGCCATTGGTTGCGTTCGGCTCCTCGGTAGCGGTCAGGCCCGCAGCGCGCGCGTAGCCGAGCATGCGCCGCTCGGAATCTTCCAGCTGCGCCTTTGCCTCGCCAAGCTGACCCTTAAGGTAATCCGCAGCACGAGACGATGTGTCGGTCTTGCTCGACAGGTTCACGGCCATCAATTGGCGCGCGTAGGC
>JANONQ010000155.1:0-1583 GCA_031420935.1 Novosphingobium sp.
TGTCGGCACCCAGTACCGCTCGGCGATCTTTCCGCTGGACGATGCGCAGCGGGCAGAGGCCGAAGCGGCAATCGCCCGGGCCAATGCCGAGCAAGGCGGCCGCGTTGTGACGACCATCGAGGGCCCGGCGCAGTGGTATCCGGCGGAGGACTATCACCAGGAATATTGGGAAGGCGAAGGCCAGCGCAACCCTTATTGCGTGGCGCTGATCCCGCCCAAGCTGCAAAAGCTGCGCAAGAGTTTTGCGGCCAAGGTCAAGGTCTGACATAGGGGCAAGGTTAATCGGGGGAAGAGAACCATGCGTAATCCGTTCAACATCGTCATGCGGATCGTCAGCAGCTTGCTCGGCTTGCTGATGATTTTCATGGGCAGCATCTGGATGATGCAAGGCCTGGGCGTCGGCCCGGAGGCCATCATGCGCGGCTTCATGGTCGGCGACCCCAGCTGGACGCTTTACGGGGCGATCCTGGCGCTGTTCGGGATCGGCCAGGTGGTATGGAGCAATACGCGGCGGAGGGGTGTCTAAAGACCTGTCTCGCCCGTTGTTTGATTGCCGGCAAGTTTCATCCGCGCCACCTTGCGATGAAGAAGCCGTCAATCCCGCCAGCCTCCGCCAGCATGCCGGGATCGGTCGATAGGGAGCCGTCCAGCTGGGGCGCGATGCCTTCCGGGAGTTCGTCGACGCGGATCGGATCGGGCGCGAGGGTGACCGCTGCGGCCTGCCCTTCGCCTTCCTCGGTCTCCAGCGAGCATGCCGCATAGACCAGCTGCCCGCCTGGCTTCACCCAGCCCGCCGCGCGCGCCAGCAGGGCCGCTTGCAGCTCCGCCATCTCGCCGATCTGCCGCGCGCCGATGCGGTGGAGGACATCGGGGTGGCGGCGGCAGGTGCCGGTGGCGGTGCAGGGAGCGTCGAGCAGGACGGCATCGAAGGGCGCGGCCGGCTGCCATTGCAGCGCATCGGCTTGCACGATTTCCGCGCTCAGCCCGGTGCGGGCGAGGTTTTCGCGCAGGCGTTCCAGCCGCTTGGCGCTGGCATCGAGCGCGGTGACCTGCCACCCGGCGGCGGCCAATTGCAAGGTCTTGCCGCCGGGTGCCGCGCAGAGATCGAGCACGGTCCTGCCCCCAAAATCATTGGCGCCCTGGCCGAGCAATCGCGCCGGCAGGCTGGCGGCGAGATCCTGCACCCACCAGGCGCCGTCCTTGAAGCCGGCCAGGCGCTCGATCGCCTCGCCGCGCGGCAGGCGGATGTGGCCGGGCAGCAACGAGACACCGCCCAGGTCTTCCGCCCAGCGTGCAGTTTCATTCGCATCGCGCAATGTCAGATCGAGCGGCGGGGGCTGCGCGAGCGCGGCGGCGATGGCCCCCGCCCGCTCCCCCCAGCGCGCAGTGACGGCCTCCGGCAGGCTTGGCGCAGCCGGCAGGCTCGCGCCTTGCTTGACCAGGCCTGAGAACACGCCATGCGCCAGCCGCCGGGGCCCGCCCGTCAGCAGCGGCAGGCCGGTGGCGATCACCGCATGCGGCGGGGTTGCGAGCCGCAGCCAGCCGGCCAGCATCAGCCGCAGCACCGCGCGCGGCTTGGCGTC
>JANONQ010000156.1:0-6452 GCA_031420935.1 Novosphingobium sp.
GGTGTCCAGGCAACCATCGAGGAAGAAGCCCGCGCCCGCGCCGAGGCGACCGCATTTACCGCAGTCGGCAGCATCCTCTCGGAGGGCGGTGCGATGCCGGTGATTTCCGTCAAGGCAGGCGATGCCGTGAAGCTGGTGCGCGATTATCTGGCCGAGCATCCCGAGATAGCAGCGTTAGTCCTCGGCGCAGCGCAGGAGAGCGGTCCCGGCCCGCTGGTCGCCCATTTCACCGGGGCAATGGCGGGGCAAATGCCGTGCCCGGTGTTTGTCGTGCCCGGATCGCTGACCGACGAGGATATCGCCCGCCTCAGTTAACGCGGATGTGCGGTCAACCTGTTCCATCCCGGCGCGACTGCGACTAGGGGGTACCATGGCCGACAAGCTCACCGAAATTTGCGATGCCAAGCGCCTGGAAGTCGCGGCCCGAAAGCGCGCGGCCAGTATCGGCGATTTGGATAGAGCCGCCGCTGGTCAGTCGCCGCCCCGAGGCTTTCGCGCCGCGCTTGAAGCCACATGCGCGGCGGGCTTCGGTCTGATTGCCGAAATCAAGCGAGAATCGCCTTCCAAAGGCCTGATCCGCGCCGATTTCGAGCCTGCGGACCATGCCCGCGCCTATGCCGCCGGCGGCGCGGCATGTCTTTCAGTGCTGACTGACGCGGGCTTTTTTCAGGGGCATGAAGACTATCTGGTCGCGGCGCGCGGTGCTTGCGAACTGCCCGTTCTGCGCAAGGATTTCATGGTCGATCCCTGGCAGGTCGCCGAATCCCGCGCGATAGGGGCCGATGCGATCCTGATGATCGTCGCCGCACTGGATGATGCGCTGATGCGAGAAATCGAAAGCGCGGCGCTGGAGCGCGGGATGGACGTGCTGGTCGAGGTCCATAACGAGGCCGAAATGGAGCGCGCTGGCGCACTGTGCTCGCGGCTGATCGGCATCAACAACCGCGATCTCAAACGCTTTGTCACCGATCTCGCCGTCACCGAGCGCCTCGCCCCGGTGGCACCGGACGGCGCCTTGCTGGTGAGCGAGAGCGGAATCGGAGCCCACGCCGACCTGCTGCGCCTGTCCGGCTGCGGCGCGCGCTGCTTCCTGGTCGGCGAAAGCCTGATGCGCCACGAGGATATCGAGGCGGCGACACGGAGACTGCTGCATGGCTGAACTCACCCATCTGGACAAGCACGGCAACGCCCGGATGGTCGATGTCGGCGGCAAGCCCGCGACGCCGCGCATCGCCGTCGCCTCGGGCCGCATCCGCATGAGCGCCGAGGCGCTCGCCGCGATCCGGGAGGGCGATGTGCCGAAGGGCGACGTGCTTGCCGCTGCCCGCATCGCCGGGATCATGGCGGCGAAGAAGACGGCCGAGCTGATTCCGCTCTGCCATCCGCTGTCGCTCGACGCCGTGACCGTCGAGTTCACTTTCGAGGACGGCACCGTGCGCGCCACCGCGACCGCCTCGCTCACGGGCAAGACCGGCGTTGAGATGGAAGCGATGACTGCGACTTCGATCGCACTGTTGACTATCTACGATATGGCCAAGGCGCTCGACAAGGGCATGGTCATCGAGGATGTGCGGCTGATAGAGAAACGCGGCGGCAAGTCCGGCACCTGGCGGGCGGAGCGATGACGACCGCGTCCCTGCCGCTCGAAGAAGCCGAAGCGCGGCTGCTGGCGCTGGTCGTGCCGCTGCCGGTCGAGCACGTCGATGTCGAAAGCGCACTGGGGCGTTACCTTGCCGAGCCTCTGCTCGCCCGCCGGACCCAACCCGGGGCGCATCAATCCGCGATGGACGGTTATGCAATGGCAGCAGGCGATAGCGCCGGGCCATGGCAGGTGATCGGCGAGAGCGCGGCAGGGCATCCGTTTTCCGGCACCGTCGTGCCGGGTGACGCTGTGCGCATCTCGACCGGCGCCATGCTGCCAGCCGGCGCGGAGGCGGTGATCCTGCAGGAAGATATTCAGCGCGATGGCGACCGGATCGCACTGACCGGCGAAGCGCCCTCCCCCCCCGCCAAGCACATCCGCTGCCAGGGCATGGATTTTCACCGCGGCGCGTCGCTGCTCGCCACCGGCACCCGCATCGGCCCGGCGCAGATCGCCCTGGCCATTACCGCCGGACACCAGTATCTCGCCGTGCGCCGCCGCCCGCGCCTCGCGATTATCGACAGCGGTGATGAGCTGGCGATGGATTATGAGAGCTGCGGCCCGCATCAGGTGCCGGCCAGCAATGGCGCGATGCTGGCGGCGATGGC
The DNA here is from genome assembly GCA_031420935.1 of Novosphingobium sp. Taxonomy (GTDB): domain Bacteria; phylum Pseudomonadota; class Alphaproteobacteria; order Sphingomonadales; family Sphingomonadaceae; genus Novosphingobium. The sequence continues at coordinate 2,251 of JANONQ010000156.1, forward strand.
GGCGAGCCTGCCGTGCGAGGTCGAGCGGCTCGGCCCGGTGGCAGACCGGATGGATGCGATCGCCGCGGTGCTGGCGCGGGCGGGAGACGCCGATCTGATTGTCACCAGCGGCGGGGTTTCGGTCGGCGATCACGATCTGATTCGCCCCGCGCTTGAGGCATGGGGCGCCGATATCGATTTCTGGCGCATCGCAATAAAGCCCGGCAAGCCGCTGCTGGTCGCGCGCCGGGGCCATCAGCTGGTGCTGGGCTTGCCCGGAAACCCGGTATCGAGCCATGTCACCGCGTATTTCTTCATGCTGCCGCTGCTGCGCGCTTTACTGGGTGCGGCATCGCCCCTGCCCCGGCCTTTCCGCGCGGTACTGTCCGGCCCGCTCAAGCCGGGCGGGTCGCGGAGGGAGTTCCTCCGGGCGCACTGGGACGGATCGGAAATAGCCGGGCTCAGTCTGCAGGACAGCGGCGCCCTCTCGTCACTCGCGGCCAGCAATGCACTCATCGAACGCGCCGCCAATGCCGCGGCGGCTCCGATCGGCGAGACGATAACCGCCTATCTGCTCGAAAATGGCGGAATCGCTTGACGCACGCCAAATCGTTGCTTAATTGTTCCGCATTCGTTCACTGAACCTTTCGCTTTACAGGGAGAACAGACATGCTGACGCGCAAGCAGCACGAGTTGATCCGCTTTATCCAGCACCGGCTTGAGGAAACGGGCATCTCCCCCTCGTTCGAGGAAATGAAGGATGCGCTTGATCTCAAGTCGAAGTCGGGGGTCCACCGGCTGATTTCGGCGCTGGAAGAGCGGGGCTTCATCCGCCGCCTGCCCAACCGCGCGCGCGCTTTGGAAGTCATGCGTCAGCCGGAAGACGTGACCAAGGGCTCCGTCCGCGCTGCCGCTAATGGCAATTCGGCGCTTATGGGAATGCGTGCCCCGGCCAAAGCTGCGGCTGACAACGACGTGATCCAATTGCCGCTGCATGGCCGCATTGCCGCCGGTATGCCGATCGAGGCGCTGGAAGGCCAGTCGACCCTGCCGGTGCCGGCAGCCTTGCTTGGTGCGGGAGAACATTACGCGCTGGAGGTCTCGGGCGATTCGATGGTCGAAGCCGGCATTCTCGATGGCGACTATGCGCTGATCCGCCGCACCGAAATTGCGCGCGACGGTGAAATTGTCGTGGCGCTGGTGCGCGGCGAAGAAGCAACGCTCAAATATTTGCGCCGCGAAGGCGGGATGATCCGGCTCGATCCGGCAAATGCGGCCTATGAACCGCAATTCTATCGCCCCGGTGAAGTCGAGGTGCAGGGCAAACTTGCGGGGCTGCTGCGGCGCTATCACTAAGGCGGGTGGACTGGCGCTGGCGTTGGCGCAAGTGATTGAGGAATTGCGGGCTGCGTGTCGCCTGATGGGGCTGGTCTAAAATCGCGCGCCGGGCGCGAATTGGGAACCCGCCACCAGCCGTGCTTGCCCTGTCCGTCCGCGACGGTGACGATATGCCCCTCGGTAAGATCGATCGTCAGGCCTCCAGTCCTGTCAAGCAGCGCGCGGTCGGCTTTGAGCCGGTGCGGTTGGCATGAGCGGGGTAGCCAGCGGTCGGCGATGACGATATCGCTGCGTGCGCAGGCGGCCGCCAGTTCGCGCTCGGGCACCGCTTCCTTGCCGCGCGCGATCAGCACCCGCCAGTTTTGGCCACCCCGGCGCAGTTCGACCACGCAAAAATCCGGACTGCACCGCGCGCCGGGCCACTCGGCCAGCGTCAACACCGTGCCGGACATCCCGGCGATCTCTGTCAAATTCTCGCGAGCATAGCTGCTGTTGCCATCGCGCAGCACTAGCAGGCGCTTGCCGATCTCCCCGGTAATTCCGACATGGCGGCCGTCGCCCGAGACCAGCACGTCTGGCGGGCGCAGCAGCGTCAGCGAGAAAACGGCAGCAGCAATCGGAACCAGGCCCAGCAGCCGCACCCGCCCGCGCCACAGCGCCAGCCACAATGCTCCGCCGACGAATACCAGAAAACTCGCGGCGCCCATCGCCGGTAAATGGTTGACCGATCGCGGCAACGATGCCGTCCAATGGGCCAATCCAAGCAACAATTCCAGCGACTTGCCTGCCAGCCACCAGACAGGCGCGCCAGCGCCGACGCTGTCGAGGAACAGCGCGAGCGCGATCAGCGGCATCGACACGAAAGTCGCTAGCGGTATGGCAATGACATTGGCGAGCGCTCCGTAGACCCCTGCACGGTGAAAGTGAAAAAACGCGATTGGCATCAGCGCGAACTCAATCACCAGGCCGGTTATCAGGAGCAACGCCAGCCGCCGCGCCAGCCGCATGCCCCAGCCTTCTTCGCGGTGCGCCAGGAATTGCCGCACTGGCTCGCTGGCGTGGAGTGCGACGATTGCCAGCACCGAGGCGAAACTCATCTGGAAGCTGGGCCCGACGACCGCTTCGGGCCACAGCAGCATGACGAAGATTGCCGCGACGGCGAGCATCCGCATCGACAGCGGCTCGCGTCCTAGCGCCAGCGCCAGCAACACCAGCATTGCCCCGGCGCATGAGCGTACGGTCGGCACCTCGGCCCCGGTCAGCAGGGTATAGGCAATACCCGCCACGGCCGCGGTGCCGGTCGCGACAACCGGCAGCCGCACCCGAAGCGCCAGCCACGGCCACAGCGCCAGCAGGCGGATCGCCAGGAAATAGGCCCCGGCGATCACCGCGCTGACATGCAACCCGCTGACCGACAGCAGATGGGTCAGCCCCGAATCGCGCATCGCGTCTTCGTCGGCCGCCGCAATGCCGCCCCGGTCGCCGCTGGCGAAAGCGGCCGCGATGCCCCCCGGCGAGCCGGGCAGGTTGGCATGGATATGGTTGGACAAGCGCCGCTGCAGCCGCCCGATCCAGCCGGTCGTCCGTCCCTCCCCTGCAATCTCGATTGGTCCCAGCGCACTTCCGGTTGCCGCGAGGCCCTGGAACCAAGCCGCCCGGGCGAAATCATAGGCACCGGGCAGCATCGGTGCCGCCGGCGGCATCAGCCGCGCCTTGACGCGAACCATGGCACCCTCGGTCGCTGCCGGACTGTCGTGTTTGTCCGCAACATTGATCCGGATCCGGGTAGGGTGCCCGCTATCGGGATTCCGGACCGTGAGAACCAGCCTTACGCGTCCTTTCGCTGGCTGTTCCTGCCGGTCCAGTACTTCGCCGGTCAGCGTCGTGACCATCGGCGCGGCGATACCGGGCACCCCGACCATCGACGACTTCGCCCAGACGGTCATGCATCCCAAAGCCACCGCCAGCGCCAGCAATGCGCCGGACTGGCGGGTGAGCGGTAAAGCGCCATCCGCGCGCAGCATGCCCAGAAGGCTTATGGCAGCTGCGAGGCTCGCGGCTAGCAGCGCCAGCCACTGCCAGCTATTGGCCAGCCCGAACCACAGGCCGATGCCCGCGGCAAAGGCAACAGCCAGCCAAGGTGCCCGGTCGAAGCCGGCCGCAGATAGAAAGCGTTCCAACCTGGCAAACACGACGCGCGCCCGGCTGGACAAGCCGCCCGCCCTGCGCCAAGAGCTATGTTGCAGTGCAGCGCCCTCTCCCGGTACGCTGGCTGCTTGCGGGTAGAGCGCGGCGTCGGTGGCCATGCCCCATTGGACAGGAAGGGACACACGTTGGCAAGTTCCGGGGCAAGCATTGGCGCCTCAGGCAGTAGGGCGGTGGAAGGCCGCGCTGTCATTACGCGCTTTGCCCCCTCGCCAACCGGCTACCTCCACATCGGCGGCGCGCGCACCGCGCTGTTCAACTGGCTGTTCGCCCGCCACCACGGCGGCAAATATCTTCTGCGCATCGAGGATACTGACCGCGCCCGCTCAACCCAGCAGGCCATCGCGGCAATCCATGACGGCCTCGACTGGCTGGGCCTGGACGGCGACGAGCCTGCGGTGCTCCAGTTTGCCCGCACGGCCCGCCATGCCGAAGTGGCGCAGCAGCTACTGGACGGCGGCCATGCCTACCGATGCTACCTGACTAGCGAGGAACTGGCCGAGCGCCGCGCGCTGGCGCAGGCTGAGCGCCGGCCGTTTCGCATCGACAGCGAATGGCGCGAGGCCGATCCTGCTGGCGCCCCGGCGGACACGCCCTTCGTCGTGCGAATCAAGGCCCCGCGCGGCGGCGAGACGGTGATCGACGATCTCGTCCAGGGCCGGGTCACCGTCAGCAACGCC
>JANONQ010000157.1:0-3271 GCA_031420935.1 Novosphingobium sp.
GTCCGGCCGGGCGGCATTGATCGCGTGCACCGCTACCGCCAGCGGCTCGGTCAGCGCGGCGATTTCGTCGGGAACATGGTCGGGTACCGGCGAGGCCATCGCTTCGTCGATCAGCATCGCCTCGGCGAAGGCGCCGTTGAATCCGTTCGAATAGCCGAGCAGCTGGATCCCTTCGGGCGCAGTCAGGAACGGCAGCGAAACCAGCCTCTGACCGGTCCGGTATTTCCCGCAGTCCTTGCTGGTTTCCAGCACCTCGCAGGTGAACTCATGGCCCATGACCACCGGCCTGGACGGATCCATGAAGCCGCGGAAGCCGGCGCGGTGGAGCACGCCGCATAGGTGCGGCGCATCTTTGCGGATCGAAAGGTCGCTGCCGCAGATGCCGCAGACCAGTGGCCGCACCAGCAGCTGCCCGGCGCCGGGGGTGGGGTCGGGCAGCTTTTCGACCGAAAAGCGCCCATCGTGGAAAACCGCAGCGCGCATTGCCAATACTCCTCAAAGCGGATCGAGAAAGCCGGTCATGCCGTAGCGGGTGTGCGGGCCGGTAATGTACTGTTCGAGCACGCCGACGCCCACCTTGTCGCCGCAGGTCGCGCGGACGACGTGCTGGACGTGAAGATATTGGGGAAGATTGACGTCGAGATCGTTGATATTCCAGCTTTCCAGCGTGTAAGCTTCCTCGCCCTTGTAGAAGCCGTGACCCCAGGTCGGGTGATTATAGCCGGTGCCGATCATGTAGTAGCGCAGCAGCGGCTCGAGTACGAAGGTCTCCTTGCGCCCGTCCAGGTAGACCGTGTCGACCTCCGCCCGCGCGATCATCCGGCTGCCGGGGACGAACTCAAGCCGGTGGTCGCCGCAGATCGCTTTCGACACCTGGCTCTCGTCGAGCGTGTCGAAGTTGCTGTCGATTTCGAAGGTCTTGAAGACCTGGGCGAATTCTTTCCAGCGCGAGGAATCGGCATATTCGTGCTGGCCCCAGTGGGTGCAGCGGTCCTGCCAGTGAATCGGCGCCCACAGCCAAAAGAACTGGTCGGGCTGATCGCGGGCGACGCCGGGGTCCTTCTCCCCCGTCCAGCGCCAGCCCCAGGAACGATCCTTGGTGCCATAGGTGGTCTTCGCGCTGATTTCCTGCCGCTTGCCATTGACGGTGATATGGCCCTCCCAGCGCCCGAACTGGCTGAAGCGCTTCATTTGCGCGACGGTGCGCACATTCTGCTTCATGTGATCGGCCGGCTCTTCGTGCGCGATGGTGTTGGCGTGAAACCACAGGTCGCATTCAAAGCCGGTGTCGTTGGGCTCGACGACGATCCGCATGGTTTTCATCGGCTCGACGATCTCGTGCCGCATCGGCCCGGCGAACAGTTGGGTGCGGTCGCCGGTCAGGTGGCGCGAGGCGCGGAAGCTATCCTGCGTTCCGTCCTTGCGCACGATCGACACCGCACCGTCCATCACCTCGCGGTTCGGGTAGGCGGCGAAGGCAACGCCGATGTAGAACTCGCCGTCGAAATCATAGCCGTTGTACCAGTAGCGCGCATACATGTTGCGCTCGGAAGAGGACATGTACGACAGCGGTTCGGCGGTCTGGTGGACCGGATAATCGTCGAATTTAATAAGCATGCACTCTCTCCCGTGCCGTGGGCGGACAGGCCCGCGTTATCCTGAGGAATTGAACCGGATGTGCCTCGCGCGTGAGAGGCGACCAATGGACGGAAACCCGTCCCTGTTTCGCCCGAAAAGGCAATCGTACCCCCATGTCAGGGTCGCGCAGATCCACGGACCAATCCCGGAGAGACTGACATGCAGGGCAAGGTCGCACTGGTTACGGGCGCGCTGACAGGGATCGGGCGGGCGACGGCCGTGCTGCTCGCGCAAAAGGGTGCGATAGTCGTCGTATCGGGCCGCCGCGGTGCAGAAGGCGCGGCGCTGGTGAAGGAACTTGAGGCGCTGGGCGCCAAGGCCTCGTACCTGCAGTGCGATGTCGCCAGGGAAGACGAGATCGCGGCGCTGGTCGATCACGCGGTCGAGCGCTTCGGGCGGCTCGACATCGCGGTCAACAATGCCGGAACCGACGGTGCCTCGCTGCCGCTGATCGAGCACACCGCCGAAACCTATGCCGAATGCTTCGACATCAACGTGCGCGGCACACTGCTGTGCATGAAGTACCAGATGCTGGCCATGCAGAAGACGGGCGGCGGGGCGATCGTCCTTGTCTCTTCGACCATGGGGCACCGCGGACGGCCCAGGCTCGGGCTCTATTGCGCCAGCAAGCACGCGGTCGAGGGACTGGTCAAGGTCGGCGCCATCGAAGGCGGGCCGATGGGGATCCGGGTAAACGCCATCTCGCCTGGCCAGATCGACACGCCAATGCTCGATCGCGTCGCAGGGCACATCCCGGGCGGCAAGGAGCACATCGCCGCCGGGCCGCCGCTGAAGCGGCTCGGCACACCCGAAGAGGCGGCGGAGCTGATCGTGTTCCTCGCTTCCGATGCGGCTTCCTATGTCAGCGGGCAGTCGGTGGCGGTCGAAGGCGGGAAGCTGGCGTCATGAGCGGAATGCTCGAAGGCAAGTCCGCATTTGTCACCGGCGCGGGTTCCGGCATAGGCCGGGCAACGGCCGTCGCCATGGCGCGTGAAGGGGCCAAGGTGCTGTGCGCCGACCTGTCGGGCGCGGACGAGACTGCCGCTGCGATCACGGTAAGTGGCGGCGAGGCTTACAGCGCCGCGCTCGATGTGACGGATGAGGCTGCGGTCAATGCCGCGGTCGACGGGCTGGTCGCCAAATGGGGCAGGCTCGACATCGGCTTCAACAACGCCGGCATCAACATCGAGAACAAGCGCGACCACTGGGACCGGCTCGACCTGTTCGACAAGTCGATGGAAGTGAATGTGCGCGGGGTGATGATCTGCATGCTCGCCGAATTGCGTCACATGTACCCGCAGCGTTCGGGCAGCATCGTCAACACCGCCTCGACCGCCGCGCTCTCGGGCATCGCGGGACCTGGCTATGTCGCGAGCAAGCATGCGGTCCTAGGCCTCACCCGTTCGGCGGCGTTGCGCTATGCCGAGGACGGGATCCGGGTCAACGCATTGTGCCCGGGCGCGACCTTCGGCGGCATGATGAGCGAGCGCCACAATCCGGAAACGCTCAAGCGCAAGGCCGCCGACCACCCGATGAACCGGATTGCCTACCCCGAGGAAATGGCTGAGGGCGTGGTCTTCCTCGCTTCCGACCGGGCAAGCTATATGACCGGCCATCCGCTGGCCATCGACGG
>JANONQ010000158.1:0-2893 GCA_031420935.1 Novosphingobium sp.
GGTCCTGACCTCGCACGCCTCAATCGACGATCCCGAACTGCTGGATAAGCTCGCCGCCAAGGGCATCGACAAGTTCCTCGCCTACAACATCCCCCTCGGGCTCGCCAAGGCGCGCTACGGCATGCATTTCGACATTGTCGCACGCGGTCTGTCGGAGACCGACGACCTTCGGGTGCTCGATTTCGATGGCACCCGCGCCCTCCGCCTGTTCGGTTTCACCGAGATGACTGGGCCGTTCATCCATGAGCCGGCAATGCCAGCGCGGATCGGGACGCAAGCAGCAGCGTAGGGAGGATGGCATGGCTGTAGAGGTTGTTGCGACAAAGAACGGCCCGTATCTCCTGACCGGAGATCTGAGCCAACTTGAGCTGCGCGATGGCGACGGCAATCTCTACGACTTTGCGGGGAAGAGCCGGATTTTCCTTTGTCGTTGCGGCGCTTCGACGACAAAGCCATTTTGCGACGGCCAGCATTCCAGGATCGGGTTTCAGGCTGCAGAAGCCGCCGTCAACTCGGGCGGGTGAGAGCGAGCCACCGCATTGGCAGCCGCCCGGCTAGCCGCCAGCTTGGCGGCATGCGCTTCGTGGTGGCTTTCCACCGCAGCCGAGTGAGCCCAGCAACGCGGCATTTGACCGCGACCTCCGCCGCCGCGCTCCGCACGGGGGCTTGCGTTGCCAGGATGCGGTGATTGCTTGCGCCGGGCAGCACGGCCTGCGGTTGGACCGCGTGACCGATATGCCCGCAAACAATCTCTCGGTCGTCTTCCCCAAGACGTCGGGTTGATCCAGCATGGGAGACCTTCACCTAGGCTCCAGCGTTCTTCCGATTGCGCGCCTGGCGGAGCAAGCGGACGACCTCTTCGTCGGAGGTCACGGGATGGGCAGGAGCGAGATGTCGGAGCGTTGCAGCGAGCCGTTTGCCGGCCTCGCGCCGATTCTGGAACTCAGGCCGGGTGCCAGGCATTTCACACCTTTTCGAACCGTTTCCCGAGCCATCGCGCCGCGAGCCCCGTTCAACGGCGGAGGTGGGCTGAGCGGGGCCTTGAGCCCCTTTGTACGCGCGGTGGCATCTGTCAGTCCACCACCACAAGACCCCGAACACAAAGGATTCGGGAGCGTCATGGGAACCCGCGCAGCCCGCCAGCTTCAGCCCATTGCGGATGGAGTGTCGCTGAAGTGGAAACGGGGCGCATGCGGTGTCAGACGCGAGAATTCCGCACCGCTCATATGAATCAGCGAGACATGATCGCCGGCCTCGAAGTAGACGTCGGGCACGGCATCCAGACTGACATCGACGATGGTCGTAACGCCGTAGCTGGAGCCGAGCGCCGGAACAGCGCCGAATTCGCAGTCGTCAAAGATCGCTGCGATCTGCTTTTCGCCGGCGAGGTGTGGCTTTAGCCCCAGACCGCTTCTCAACTCCGTAAGCTCAACGCGCCGGTTGGCCGGCAGCACGGCGAGCAGATAATCCGGTTCGGCATCGAGCAGAACAGCCTTTGCCATCTGCCCGGCCGGGACATGGCAGAGCCTGGCGGTCGCGATTGCGGATTGGGTGGGATCATGCGCAATGAGCTCATAATCGGCTTGTTGTTGCATCAGGAATTGGTTCAGTTTTCGGGCGATCGGCATGACACGTCTCCAAAGGGATCGACTGATTTTGGACAGCCGCCGCTGCGGAGCAGCACCATCACCGCAGTGGGGGTCGCGCTAGCTATGCTTTTAGCATGGCCACTGGACAATCAGAAGCCTCGATCGGGCTCGGGCTCGGCACCGTGGCCCGGTTGCGGCAAGCGGACGGCATGGGAGGATGGGCAGCATAACACCAGCGCTAACCGGTGCCGGAAACCATCGCGGGAGTGAAACGATGTTCCGGCGACCAGCCCCTCGGATGTCTGCACGACAGAACTCGGCTATTTGGCCAAGCTGCAACCCGAATTCGATAAACGGCAATTTATTGCATCGGCTGAAGGCGGCAGGGCTCGCGGCTTTCCTCCCGGCGATTTTGGCTATACTATCCCGCGATGAGTTGTTTTCCACGAGGCGAGTCGAAACTGGCCAGGTTACTTGGCAAGGGGCCCGTCCGCATTGGAGGGAAGGGTCTATGCGTGTTGCGATTGCCATCGCTGCGCTCGTATTCGGTTCGATCGCTTTTCACCTGCTCAGTCCATGGTGGCAAACACCGCTCGCCTCCAACTGGGGTTCGATCGATTCAGCGCTCGACATTACCTTGTGGATTTGCGCGGTCGCCTTTGTCTCGCTGAACCTGTTCATGGCCTATGCGCTGATGCGGTTTCGTCACCGGCCCGGCAGTCGCGCGCATTACGAGCCCGAGAATGCCCCGCTGGAAAAGCAGCTGACCTTCTGGACGGCGATCGGGATCGCCGGGATGCTGGCCCCCGGACTTGTCGCCTGGAGCCAGTATGTAACGGTGCCCAAGGATGCCGCCATTGTCGAGGCGGTCGGCCAGCAATGGCAATGGACGTTTCGTTTTCCAGGTCCGGACAGTGTGCTCGGCACGGCCGCAGTCGGCCACATGACGACCGACAATCCTTTCGGCCTCGATCCCCGCGACCCGTTCGGGCGCGACGACATCTTGGTCGAAACCAGTGAACTGCATCTGCCGGTGGGAAAACCGGTAAAGATGGTGCTGCGATCGAAGGACGTGCTGCACGATTTCTACGTCCCCGAGTTTCGGGCGAAAATGGATCTGGTTCCCGGCATCGTCACCTATTTTTGGATGACGCCGACAAAGCCGGGAAAATATGACATCCTCTGCGCCGAACTGTGCGGCGTGGGTCATCACCAGATGCGCGGAACGGTGATTGTCGAACAGGCCAAGGATTTCGATGGCTGGCTGTCGCAGCAAACGAGCTTCGGGCAGATGACGGCGCAGG
>JANONQ010000159.1:0-3407 GCA_031420935.1 Novosphingobium sp.
TTCCGCGCCAACCATCCGGACAAAACGCCGCACATCATTATGGACGATTTCTACATGGTGCGCGAAAGCGCCGACGAGGCATTTGAGCTGGGGATGAAATTCACCTCCAACTATTACCGCTCCGTCGTGCGCCACTACGAATCCGACGGCGATCATTTTGCCAAGACCAAAGGTTACACCGCTTACGCCGAGGCTGCCGAGCAATTGCGCACCTCCGGGATCGAAGCGGCTGCGGAGGCCTATGTCAAATGCCAGCTCGGCGTGGGATCGCCGCACCAGATCCTCGAACGGCTGGAAGAGCGGCTCACCTACCTCGGACCGGAGATCAGCGTGGCGGGGTGCTTCTTCTACGGCGGAATGAGCCGGGATCAGGCGTTCACCTCGCTTAAGCTTTTCAGCAGCGAGGTGATGGACAAGGCCCGCACTATGGCAGAATCTTACAGGCAGCCAGTAGGAGCAGTTTGATGGCAAGCGCAGAACATGCCCGGGCAGTTGAATTGTTCAAGGCGACCAATCCCGGCGTCGATGCACCTATCTCCGAATGGCGCCAGCTGTTCGAGCAAATGTGCGTCTCGTTCAGCTTGCCGGGCGATGCGGTGATCGAACCGGTCGATGCCGATGGCGTGCCCTGCCTCAAGGTGGCCATGCCGGGCGCGGACCCGGCAAAGCTGGTCATCCATTATCACAGCGGCGGCTATGTGATGGGTTCGGCCAATGCCTACCGGGAGTTCGCCTGCCGCCTTTCGGAGGTAACCGGGGCAATCGTGCTGCTCCCCGATTACCGCCTGGCGCCCGAAAATACCTATCCCGCCGCTGCCGACGATGGGCTGACGGTGTACAATTGGGCCGTCCGGCATTGGGAGCCCTCCTCGATCATCGTCAGCGGCGATTCAGCTGGCGGCGGTCTGTGCCTGGCGACCCTGATGGCGGTGCGCGACGCGGGTGGGCCGAATCCGGCGGGCGGAGTGGCCATCTCGCCCCTGCTGGATCTTGCCGGCGAAGGGCAGTCCTGCGAAACCAACCGGGATGTCGATCCGCTGATCGACCAGAACATGATCGTGACGATGGGCAAGGTCTACATCGGCGAGATCGATCCGCACGAACACCCGCGGGCATCGCCGCTGTGGGGCAAGCACCACGGCCTGCCGCCGCTGTTCCTGACCGTCAGCAACGGCGAAGTGCTGCGCGACGATGTCGTCCGCCTTGCCGACAGCGTCGAAGCGGCGGGTGGCAGCGCCGTCACCAGCTATGTCGACGACATGATCCATATCTGGACGATCTTTCCGTTCCTGCCCGAAGCCCAGGCCAGCATGGCCGAGATCGGCAGGTTCGCCCGCCAGCGGCTTGCGATGACGTGAGGCCGGAAGCTGGCGACCTCTCGCCCGGATGGCCGCGCCGTTGAGCCGGCAGGTTGCTCTGACGTCTCGCATTGTTGGCGGCTTGCTCCTGCTGATCGGCACGGCGATAGCGCTGGGCGGAGTGCGGCTGCTGACGCTCGGCGGATCGCCCTATTATCTCGTTGGCGGGCTGGCGACGGCAGTCGCCGGCTGGTTCACCTGGCGTGCCCGTGCAACGGGCGGGGCGATTTACGCGGGGTTCCTGCTGGTGACCTTGCTGTGGTCGCTTTGGGAAGTCGGTTTCAATGGCTGGCAACTGATGCCGCGCATGATCGGGCCGGCAGTGTTCGGGCTTGCCTTTCTCCTGCCCGGAATTCACCGCGCCATGGGCCGGATGGCACTGGCTCCCGCGCTGGTCGGCCTATCGATGATTGCGTTGACGCTTGCTGCGAGCCTTGGCGCTGGGCCGGACGATGTTGCCGCCGTCACGCTGCCGATCCAGCCCGTCACCACTCCCGGCAAGGACGGCGAGTGGGCCGAATTCGGCCGGGACGCGGCCGGTACTCGCTTTTCACCTCTCGCGCAGATCACCCCCGCAAACGTGGCCGGGCTCAAACCTGCGTGGACCTTTCATACCGGCGTTGTCCAGGACGCGATGAAAAGTCCGCTTGAAGCAACGCCAATCATGGTCGGCGGACTGCTGACGCTGTGCACCCAGACCAATGTGGTGATCGCGCTCGATCCCGAGACCGGCAGGGAAGTGTGGCGGTTCGATCCCAAAGTTGATCCCGCAGGCGCATCGACCGTAACCACCTGCCGCGGCGTAGCGCATTACAGCGCGCCGGGCGCGGCGGATTGCCCCGAGAGGATCGTCACCGCGACCTTCGACTCACGGCTGATCGCGCTTGATGCCCGCACTGGTCTGCCTTGCACCGGCTTCGGCCAGAACGGCACCGTCGACCTCAAGCAGGGAATGGGCGAAGTCCTTCCGGGCTTTTCCTACGTCAGCTCGGCTCCTCAGATCGTGCGCGGCAAGATCGTGGTCGGGGGTTGGGTTGCCGACAACCAGAGCACGGACGAGCCATCCGGCGTGATACGCGGCTTCGATGCGGTGACCGGCGCTTTCGCCTGGGCCTGGGATGCCGGCAACCTGGCCAATGCCAAGGGTCCGCCGCCGGGCGAGTGGTACACCCGCTCGACCCCCAACAGCTGGGCGCCGATGAGCGCGGACGAGGCGCTGGGGCTGGTCTATGTGCCCACCGGCGGTTCCGCCCCCGATCACTTCGGCGCGCACCGCTCAGCGGCGAGCCTGAAGTACGGGAGTTCGATCGTCGCACTCGATGCCGCGACCGGGGCCGTCAAGTGGTCGTTCCAGACCACGCACAACGATTTGTGGGACTACGACGTTCCGGCGCAGCCGACGCTGTTCGAGGCCAGCATTGACGGCAAGACCGTTCCGGCGCTGGCCCAGGCGACCAAACGCGGCGAGCTGTTCCTGCTCGACCGGCGGACGGGCGTCCCGCTCGCCCGCGTTGAGGAACTGCCGGTGCCTCAGCGCGGCCGTGTGCCGGAAGAAAGGCTTTCGCCCACCCAGCCATTTTCGACCGGGATGCCCAGTTTCGGTGGCGAACGGTTGACCGAGAAGCTGATGTGGGGCCTCACCCCGCTTGACCAGTTGTGGTGCCGCATCCGCTTCCGCCAGCTGCGCTACGATGGCCCACTGACGCCTCCGGGGCTCGATGAATCGCTGATCTATCCCAGCATCGGCGGCGGTCAGAACTATGGCGGCGTCGCCATCGATCCCGAACGCGGGGTCATGATCGTCAATTCGCTCTACTATGGCACGATCGCGCAGATGGTGCCTCGTGCCGAGACGGACCGGCTTCTTGCCGACGCAAAGGGGATGCACGACTGGAGCCTGCCCTTGCCAATGGCGGGCACGCCCTATGGCATCCGCATGTCCGGACTGCTCTCGCCGCTCAATGTGCCGTGCCAGGCGCCGCCGTTCGGCACGCTCCACGCGGTCGACCTCAAGACCCGCAAGCTGCTGTGGTCGCGCCCCTTCGGGAC
>JANONQ010000160.1:0-1913 GCA_031420935.1 Novosphingobium sp.
GCGACGCGCAGGGTCATGTTACTTCCGGATTTGTGAAAAGTGCTGTGCCGCGCTTAAGCCGGTTTTGCCTGACACGCGAATAGTATCGCCTGGCCCGATCCCGGGAGATACGCACAAGCTAGCCTAACCGCCGGGTTGCCACGCATTGGCAATCCGGCGGGGCCAGCAGCGCGGCGCGAGCAGCAACACATCGATGCGGACATCGTCGCCTGGTCCGGCGTAGCGGTGAGCAATCGCTCCGGCTGCCGCCGCGACCCGGCGCAAACGCCAGATGTCGATCGCGCTGTCGAGCAGTTCGGCCCGCGCACGCCACTTCACCTCGACGAAAACAACAGTCCTGCCGCGCTTGGCGACCAGGTCCACTTCCCCGCGCGGCGTCTTGACCCGGCGGGCCACGATGCGCCAGCCGCAGAGACGGAGGTACCAGGCCGCGAGCCATTCGCCGCGCCGCCCTCGCTGCTCCCGTTCGGCCCGACTTCTCATTTGAGTTCTAGCGCCCGCGCGTAGAGCAGCTTGCGGTCCAGCCCGGTCAACTTCGCCACTTTCCCCGCCGCCTGCGACGCCTTGGCACTCGCAAGCTCGGCTTTTAGCAGGGCATCGCTGTCGAACTGCTTTGGCGCCGGCGCGCCAGGAGGCGCGATGAGGAGGACGATCTCGCCCTTGGGCGGGCTCGCCGCAAAATGCGCGGCCAATTCCTCCGGCGTGCCGGTGCGGCATTCCTCGAACTTCTTGGTCAGCTCGCGCGCCACGGCGATCTCGCGGCCCGGCAGGACTTCACCGATAGCCGCAAGCGATTGCGCCAGGCGCGGCGCGGTCTCGTAAAACACCAGCGTCGCCGGGATGCCGGCGAGCTCCTCCAGAACATCCTGCCGCGCCTTGGCCTTGGCGGGCAGGAACCCGGCGAACAGGAAGCGGTTGCTTGGCAGGCCCGAGAGCGTCAGCGCGACAATCGCCGCGCTCGCCCCCGGCAGGCTGGTCACCGCGATACCTGCCTCTCGGGCATCGCGCACCAGACGGTAACCCGGATCGGAAATCAACGGCGTGCCGGCATCGCTCACCAGCGCGACCGGCTGCTCGGCCATCAGCGCCAGCAGCCGCGCGCGGTCCGCCTCGCTGGCGTGGTCGTCATAACGGATCATGCGGCTCTTGATGCCGAGGTGGTTGAGCAGCCTGCCAGTCACCCTGGTGTCCTCGCAGGCCACCGCCGCAACCCCCCGCAGCACGGCGCAGGCTCGCAAGGTAATATCGCCGAGATTGCCAATCGGCGTCGCAACAATGTACAGGCCGGGCGGCAGGGATGCATCCATGTTCGATTTCATGGGCCATACGACAGGGACCGGCAAGCAATGTTCAGCCTCAGGATCGACCGCCGCAAGCTGCTGACCATGGCAGGCATCGCCCTCCTTGCTGCGTGCAAGGCCGCGCCCGTCCGCCCGCCCGCTCCGCCCCCGCCGCCGCCAGACCTGCCCAGTTCCACCATCCTGCCCACTGACACCGAGCGGCACCGCGTCGCTTTGCTGGTGCCCTTGCGTGGTCCGAACGCTGCCGCCGGACAGGCGATTGCCAATGCCACGACCATGGCTTTGCTCGACACCAACGCCAGCAATCTGCGCATTACCACCTACGACACCACAGGCGGCGCTGGCCCGGCAGCGGCACGGGCGATCGCCGACGGCAACCGGCTGATACTCGGCCCGTTGATGTCGGATGACATTGCGGCCGTCGCCGCAGCAGCCCGCCCCGCACGCATTCCGGTGGTATCCTATTCGAACGACGAGATGCGGGCGACGCGCGACGTGCTGATCATGGGCAGCCTGCCCAGCCAATCGGTCCAGCGCACGGTCACCTATGCGCGCGCTCAGGGATTAAACCGCTTTGCCGCTCTGGTGCCCGCAGGCGAATATGGCCAGCGC
>JANONQ010000161.1:0-9251 GCA_031420935.1 Novosphingobium sp.
GGGCGGCGTGTTCACCCGGATGATCGACCGCAACACCACGATCCCGACCAAAAAGAGCCAGATCTATTCGACTGCCGAAGACAATCAGCAGGCGGTGACGATCCGCGTCTTCCAGGGCGAGCGCGAGATGGCGGCCGACAACAAGATGCTCGGCCAGTTCGACCTGCTCGGCATCCCGTCGGCACGGCGCGGGGTGCCGCAGATCGAGGTTATTTTCGACATCGACGCCAACGGCATCGTCCACGTCACCGCCAAGGACAAGGGCACCGGCAAGGAGCAGCAGATCCGTATCCAGGCTTCGGGCGGTCTCTCGGATGCGGACATCGACCAGATGGTCCGCGACGCGGAGAAGTTCGCCGACGAAGACAAGAAGCGGCGCGAAACGGCGGAGACCCGCAACAACGCCGAAAGCCTGGTCCACGCCACCGAGCGCCAGCTTGAGGAAAACGGTGACAAGATCGACGATACGCTCAAGGCGGAAATCGTCGCGGCGCTCACCGAGGCCAAAGCGGCGATCGAAAGCGGCGATCTCGAGGCGATGACGGCAAAGACCCAGGCGCTCACCGAAACGGCGATGAAGATGGGTCAGGCAATCTACGAGAAGGAACAGGCCGCTGCGGCTTCTCCCGCTGGCGAACAGGCATCGGCGGGCGACGAGGATGTGGTCGATGCCGAGTTCTCCGAAGTGGATGAAAACAAGGGCTGATGCCCGCAGAGCCCGCTTTTTTCCTTCGCAGCGGGAGAGGGCGGGGAGGGGGACGCTGGGATATGCACAAAGGTTGTTCGCTTCCCGCTTGCGCTTTCGTCTCCGGCGGGGACAGGGATGATCGATGACGACGCTGGCTGACTTTTACGAACTGCTGGAAGTCTCGCGCGATGCCGACGGCACGGCGATCAAATCGGCGTACCGGCGGCTGGCGATACGGTTTCACCCCGACAAAAATCTAGGGTGCAAGGATTCCGAATCGCGGTTCAAGGCGATCAGCCATGCTTATGATTGTCTGAAGGATCCGCAAAAGCGCGCCGCCTATGACCGCTTTGGCCATGCCGCCTTCGAAAACGGCGGAATGGGCGGGGGTGGCCGCTCTGGCGGCGACGGCTTTTCCGACATCGGCGATATCTTCGAATCTTTCTTTGGCAACGCCTTTGGCGGCGGCGGTCGTCAGCAGGCGGCGCGCGGCGCGGATTTGCGTTACGACATGGAAATCGGCCTTGACGATGCGTTCCATGGCAAGCAGTCGCAGATCGAAATCGAAGTTTCGCAGGTCTGCGATCCTTGCGCTGGCTCAGGCGCTACACCGGGCACCGGCACCCGCCGCTGCAATCTGTGCGGCGGCCACGGCAAGGTGCGCGCGCAACAGGGCTTCTTCGTGGTCGAGCGGACCTGCCCGACCTGCCATGGCCGCGGCGAGGTGATCGAGAAGCCCTGCGGGTTGTGCCGCGGGGAAGGCCGGGTTGACCAGCCGCAGACCCTGGATGTCAACGTTCCGCCCGGTGTCGATACCGGCACTCGTATCCGCCTGACCGGCAAGGGCGAGGCCGGTCCGTTCGGCGCGCCGCCGGGCGACCTCTACATCTTCATCCACATTCGCCGCCATCCGATGTTCGAACGCGACGGCACAACGCTAATTACCCGCGTGCCGATTGGCTTCACCATCGCCGCGCTGGGCGGCACAATCGAGATCCCCGGCGTCGACGGCGCGCGCCACGAAATCAGTATCCCGGCCGGCATTCAGTCAGGCAAGCAACTGCGCAAGCGCGGCGCCGGCATGCCGGTGCTGCAGGGCCGCGGGCATGGCGATCTGGTGATCGAGATCGTCGTCGAGACGCCGACTAAGCTAACCGCCCGCCAGAAAGAGCTGCTGCACGAATTGCAGGCGAGCGAGACGGGTGATGAATGTCCGCAGTCCAAGGGCTTCTTCGACCGAATCAAGGAAGCTTGGAGCGATTTAACGGAGTAGGGTGTTCCATCTCCAACTCTTGGAGCGGGAAGCAATAGGTCTGGATCTATCCAATTGATCGCATTTCAGCGGCTAGTGGAGCTTGGAGAGGGGGCATCCCGAAGCACTTCGGCCCTGATCCCCGCCACCAACCCCGCGTCCGCTGTCAGAACCCCTGCTTCATCATCCAATATCGCCAGAAACGCATCGCGCTTGAAGGCGTGAAGTTCATCGGTAGTAAGCGTCATAGTGTCAGGGAGTGCCGACGCGACGAGATCGATCATCCGCTCCGCGCCATGCAGCCGCCCCCACAGATAATCGTTTTCCCGGTACGCCCGGCTGAAGAACGCACCAAAGTTATAAAATTCGACCCCGCGCAGGCAGGCAAGGGCCCCTCCCGCGCGGATTGAGGGCGCATCGTCGGGTGAGATGCGATCCACCTTGACCGGATCGAATTCGGATTGCCCCTCGCCGCGCAGCAACGGCAGGGTCACCGTGTCGTAAAACAGAAAGCCGAGATAGGCGAGCAGTATGCGGCGGCGCAGGGCAAGCGGCATCTCGGCAAGAGCGGACGCCAGCATCGCATCGACTAGCAGGTCGGTGTGCTGCAACTGACGCCGTTCGGCAATGCTGGCCAGAACCGCAGCCGGATCCTCGAACAGCCGCACGGCAAGTTGCGCAAAATTGTCGCCCAGCGAAGCGCTTGCCTCGCGCTCGAAATACAGCGCCAGCGCGCCGTATACCGCCACTCGCGCCCGCTCCAGTGCGGCATCGGTCACGCCCTCGGTGTTATCCCAGTCCTCGCTCAGCCGCCGGGCCAACAGGCGCAACCGGCGGATGCGGAATTGCAGATCATGCGCGGCAAAGAAATCTATGGCAGGCTGCGAGGCCCCGCCCCGCAGATCCGTAAGCCGGTCGAGCCCATGCGCGGCGAGATGGGCCGACAAAAAATGCGCGATCGATTGGGGGGTTACCAGCTTGAGGTCCGGCGCTGCGCAATGGATCAGCTGGGCTAGCGCTTCGATCACCCCGGCGAGCTTGACCTGCGCGTAGCCATGGTAAGCAAAGCCGGCCCGATCAATTGCCGCCTGATGCGCTTTCGCGCGCCAGGCAATAAGCCGCTTGAGCGAGGGCCGGTCGAGAAACAAAGTGTGGCCGAACAGCTTCTCGACGGCCTGTTCGATCTCAGGGCGAAGCGCCTCGATAATCATCCGCAGCCGTGCTGTTTCAAGCGACTGGCGCGCCAGCATATCGAGGTTGTCGCGCACCGGCTGCTCGCGCGGGATCGAGGAGAGCGAGCCGAAGATCACCGAGAAGAAGCCCGGCGGGCGCGGATCGTTGCGGCGCATGCCCCCCACCTGATCGGGCCGCGGGTCGATATAAACGAACCGGCGGTCGACCTCGCGCTGCGCCGGCTTGTCGCGCAGCGCATGCATCGCCTCGGCGAAGGGTGCGTTGACCAGCACCGAACCGTCGATCAGCGCGACGTTCTCGAATTCGCCGCGAAGGGCGTGCTCCGGCATGATGCGTTCGGCGAAGGCTTGGCGCGTCGGCCAATCCTCGCCGCGCTCCCGGGCGAGCGCATCCATCTCGCGAAACTGCAGGGCGGGAAAGGCACCCGGAAAGCTCGCCGTAGCGCGGGCGGCGAAGACCAGTTCGAGCACCGGCGCCAGATTGCCGCCGCTGCGCGCAGGTGTGGGCGCGCGGAAACCGATCGACAGGCGGTGCTCGCTTTCCTGCACCAGCGGCGGACTGTTGATCCGCACTGTGCCAAGGTGGCCCTGAAAGTCCGTGGCGGTGACGAACAGGTCAAGCGGATGGTTGGGCGGGAGCAGCGGCGGCCCGGGGTCCGATGCCGCCATCGCATCGGCGGCCTCGGCCAGCAGCCGCGAAAAACCCATACCGCTGAACGGCGGCTCGAACCAGCGCGAGCGGATGAAGCGCGATAGTTTGGTGCGTACTTCGGACCTGGTTTCAGGCGCGACGCTGGCGGAAACGACATTGCCTGGGCGCCTCAAAACGTAGGACACAATCGGCGCCGCCCAGAATTTGGCGAAGCGCGACCACGGCCGGGCGTCGGGATCGAGGAGCACATCGATGTCGGCGCGCTCGAGCCAGAGCCGGGTTAGCGGCTCGAGCGACTGCCCGGAATGGATCGCCTGCGCAAGAAACACCCCGTTGATCCCTCCGGCGCTGGCCCCCGCGACGATGTCGGTCAGGACCCGCAAGCGCAGGCCGTGACTTTTCTGAATGTGCTGAAGCAAGCGTAGATAGACGCCCTCAGTACCGGTATCTTGAGGTTCATTGGCGAGGAAAGCGCGGCTCGCCCGCGACAGTTTCCACACTTCCTTGGTGACGCCGTGCATATAGACCGCAAGGCTGATCCCGCCGTAGCAGATGAGCGCGATGCGGAGTTCCTTCTGGCGCATCGACGCTGGATGGCAGAGTCGGCCGCACGCGACTAGCCCCTCAAGCCGGTGCGGGCATGATCCTGCGACTTTTCCACCAGTTACGGATCAATGCCAACGAGGGTGCTTCGATCATCAGATGGACCGCTTGTGCGGTTGCCAGCGCTGCGGCGATTGCAATCACCAATGCGAGGGCGGGGGGCGAACCAATCCGTTCAAGCGCGACGATCAGCGCATAGCCAAGGTTTTGATGCACAAGATAGAGAGGGTACGAAATCGCTCCAAGCCACAGCAGCAGTGGGTGATTGAGGAATCGCAGGTGCCCCGCAGTAATCGCCACAAACACCGCAGCAACTCCGACATAAACGGCGGCGTCGGCAACCTCGTTGGCCACTGCCACAGCGACAAGACCAGCCAGCAGCACCATTGCCTGATCCCGCCAGCGCCGCGCACCGCTGTGCGCCCGGTACGCCGCCATGCCGATCGCGAACCACGGGATGTATTGCTCCACCAGCAGCGCGCCAATCCGCGAGGGCAGGGCAGGCACGCCCCACCACAGCAGCTTGAGTGCGATCCAGCCAAGCAGAACCGTCTCGATCTGAGCCAGCAAACCGCACCGCCAAAGCGCCAGCATGCAAACGTAAAAGCCCAGCTCGACAGTCAACGACCAATAGACGCCGTCCACCGACGGCAGGTAGAAAAAGCCTTGCAACATCGTGAGATTGACCAGTGCCACTTCGGGCGGCTGGGCCAGCGTGCTCGCGCCCAGCAGCAGCACCCCGCCCGATGTCAGACCAATGCCGAACCAATAGGCCGGAAACAGGCGGGCAAAGCGTGAAACGACAAAATCGGCAGTGGTCCTTGTGCGCTCGAGTGTCATGAAGATGACAAATCCGGAGATCGCGAAGAACAGCTCCACGCCGTAGTGCCCCCACGACAGGCCCCAAGGTATGGTCCTCATAGTGGGCAGGACGTTCACACCTTGCCAGCTGTAGTGGAACAGCACGACCATGCTCACGGCAATGCCGCGGAGCGCATCGAGTTCAGCCAGCCGCGGGAAAGGGGAGGCTTCGGTCATCCAAACGCTTTAACCATAGCGGGTAAATTCCGGTTTAATCCGATCCCCCAGACTTGTGTTCTTATTTCGTTCTGATTACACCGTGACCATGGCCAAGCCCAAACGCCGATTTGTCTGCGCTGCCTGCGGCAGTGTGTCCTACCGCTGGCAGGGCCAGTGCGCCGATTGCGGCGAGTGGAACACGCTTGGCGAAGAGGCACCGGCAACCGTGTTCTCCGCCAAGCACGACCTTTCCGGCGGCGGCCGGGCGATTGCCTTCGAGGCGATGGATGCACCGGGCGAGCGGCTGACGCGGCGCTCGACCGGTCTTGCCGAATTCGATCGCGCGCTCGGCGGCGGGCTGGTGCCGGGTTCGGCGGTGCTAATGGGCGGTGATCCGGGGATCGGCAAATCAACGTTGCTCCTCCAGGCCGCCGCGATGATCGCCCGGGCCGGCGGCGAGGCTGTCTATATCAGCGGTGAGGAAGCGACCGGGCAGGTGCGGCTGCGGGCGGAGCGGCTGGGGCTGGCCGGCGCGCCGATCCGGCTCGCCGCCGCGACCTCGGTGCGCGACATTTTGACCACGCTGGGCGGGATGGGGCCGCCGGCGTTGCTGGTGATCGATTCCATCCAGACCATGCATTCAGACCAGATCGAAGGCGCGCCGGGCACTGTCAGTCAGGTGCGAGGCTGTGCTTTCGAGCTGATCCGCTATGCCAAGGAAAGCGGCGCGGTGCTGTTCCTCGTCGGCCATGTCACCAAGGACGGCAGCATCGCCGGGCCGCGGGTGCTTGAACATATGGTCGATGTGGTGATGAGCTTCGAGGGCGAACGCAGCCACCAGTACCGCATCCTGCGCAGCATCAAGAACCGCTTCGGCCCGGTCGATGAGATCGGCGTTTTCGCCATGGAAGGACAGGGGCTGGCCGAGGTCGCCAACCCTTCACTGTTGTTCCTTTCGGGCCGCGAGGAACCGGTGCCGGGCAGCGCCGTGTTCCCGGCGATGGAAGGCACCCGTCCGGTACTGGTCGAAATTCAGGCGCTGATCGTGCGGCTCGCCAGCGGTGCGACACCGCGGCGGGCGGTGGTTGGCTGGGATAACGGGAGGCTCGCCATGTTGCTGGCGGTGCTTGAAGCGCGGTGCGGGCTGAATTTTTCGGCCTGCGAGGTTTATCTAAATGTTGCCGGCGGCTACCGTCTGGCTGATCCCGCCGCCGATCTCGCGGTGGCCGCGGCGCTGGTCTCGGCGCTCGCTGACAAGCCGCTGCCCGCCGACGCCGTGTGGTTCGGCGAAGTCTCGCTGGCGGGCGAAATTCGGCCGGTCGCGCATGGAACGATCCGCCGCCGCGAGGCGGCAAAGCTTGGCTTTGCCGAGGCCTGCGGACCGCCCGATAATGGTGCTGAGGACAACGCAATTGCCTACAAGCCGTTAACCCTGCTGCCAAATCTCGTTGACCGGATTCTGACCGGGGCGTAGATAGCCCGCCGATGACAGGGTTCGATATCGCGGTACTGCTGCTGGTCGGCTTGGGGGCAGTGACCGGCTTCATGCGCGGCTTCGTGCAGGAGATTCTGGCGCTGGGTGCCTGGATATTCGCGCTGTTCGTGATCTACGCCATGCACACGCCGCTAACAGCTTTCCTTCGGCAGTACGTCGATACGCCGTCGGGCGCTGCGATCCTCGCCTTCGCGGTGCTGCTGCTGGTGCCCTATGCGGCGGTGAAAGCCCTCGCCAATTTCGCGGGTCGAACCAGCCGCGCTTCCGTAATCGGTCCGATCGACCGGGTGCTGGGTTTCGGATTCGGCGGCATCAAGGGACTGATCATCGCGGTCCTGGGCTTTTCCATTCTGGTGCTGGGCTTCGATATTACCTGGGGCGTGGGCGGCAGGCCGACATGGATCACGCAGGCCCGGACCTATCCCTTCATCAACTCCGGCAGCGAACAGCTGGTCAAGGTTCTCGCCGAGCGTCGCCGCGCGGCGGCCGATTCGGGATCCTCCCGGAATCGAGAGAAATAGATCGTGGCCGCGACGGCGCTCTATACGCCGGAGGTGCTGGCGCTGGCGACCAGCCTGGCGGGTTATCCGCTCGATGAGACCTTGCCCTTGCAGACCACTGCGCGATCGACAAGCTGCGGCAGCACGCTGACCCTCGGCCTTGCCACCGATCCTGCCGGAGCCATTGCGCGGGTTGGACTAAAAGCCCAGGCCTGCGCCATCGGCCAGGCTGCGGCGGCGATATTTGCGGCCGAGGCCAAGGGACGCAATGCCGCAGAGATTGCCGCAGCGGAAGCGGACCTGTCGGCATGGCTGTCCGGCTCTGGCGAGCAGCCCGATTGGCCGGGGCTCGAGCTGCTGGCACCCGCCCGTGCCTATCCGGCCCGGCACGGCGCGATTAAACTTGCCTGGACTGCAGCGCGAGAGCTGCTTCCCACGGAGGGTTTGCCTCGCTAGAGCATTGCCCGAGCGTTTCGGGGAAGTCAGTTCATGGCCACCACTGCTAGTCCAGCCTTGCATGTCGAGCCGAGTGCGGCCGACATTCGCCTGGTGATAGCTGCCTCTTCGGCCGGCACCATCTTCGAATGGTACGATTTCTTCATCTACGGCGCACTGGGCGCGATCCTGTCGAAGACTTTCTTTCCGACGGGCAATGCCACGCTTGAAATGCTGGTGTTCTGGCTGGTGTTCGCGGTCGGCTTCGGCTTCCGCCCACTCGGCGCGATCCTGTTCGGCTATCTCGGCGACACGCTCGGCCGCAAATACACCTTCCTGGCTACGGTCACACTGATGGGCATCGCAACCGCCGGGGTCGGGATGGTGCCCTCGGCGCAAGACATCGGCTATGCCGCGCCGGTTATCGTCATCCTGCTGCGTATCCTCCAGGGCCTGGCTCTGGGCGGTGAATATGGCGGCGCGGCAATTTATGTGGCTGAGCATTCGCCGCCCGACCGGCGCGGCTATTTCACCGGTTTCATCCAGGCTAGCGTGGTCGGCGGGTTCGTGCTGAGCCTTGTGGTTGTACTGGCCTGCAAGGGGTTGATGACCACCGAGACCTGGACTGCATGGGGCTGGCGGGTGCCGTTCCTCCTCTCCATCATCCTGCTCGTCATCTCGCTGTGGATGCGGCTCAAGCTCAGCGAAAGCCCGGTGTTCAAGGCCATGAAGGAAGAAGGCAAGCTGGCCGGCAATCCTTTCGTCGAGAGCTTCACCTATCCGGGCAATAAGAAGCGCCTGTTCATCGCCCTGTTCGGGGTTGCTGCGGGCCTCACCGTAGTCTGGTACAATGCGATGTTCTCCGGCCTTGCTTTCCTCAAGAACGCCATGCGGATGGACGATACGATTGCGGAACTTATCGTCGGACTTGCCGCGCTGTGCGGGATGGGGTTCTACGTGCTGTCCGGAAAGCTGTCCGACCGGATCGGACGCAAGCTGCCGATCATCTGGGGCTATGGGTTGACGCTGCTGCTGTTGTTTCCGGTGTTCTGGATGATCGGCTCCTATGCCAACCCCGGCCTGGCCGAAGCCAGCCGCCGCGCTCCGGTGGTGGTGGCAGGCCCCGATTGCACCTATGCGATATTTTCGCCAGAGCAGAAGACCCCCTGCGGCAAGCTGCTGGCAGACCTTTCGAGCGTGGGTGTTGCCTACAGTCGCGAGGAAGCCGCGCAGCTGACGGTTGCTGTCGGCGGCAAATTGCTGCCGCTGAGCGAATACAGCTGGGACGACAAGGCGGCGCGCGGCAAGCAGCTGCAGGCGTGGCTTGGCGAGGCGGGCTATAACCTTGCCAAGGTCAAGCCTTCCTTCGCCTCGGCGGCGGTCGTCTTCCTCGGGCTGCTGCTGATCATGGCG
>JANONQ010000162.1:0-2287 GCA_031420935.1 Novosphingobium sp.
GTCGCGCCGCGCTCGGCCTGCGGCTGGCCCGGCGAGCGCGACCGCGCCATCGCCCTGCGCTGCAACCACCTCGCCTTTGCCAGCGATCCGGGCGCGATTGCCGAAGTATTGCGGCAATTGGACCGCGAGGATTGATCTTCCGGCGATAGGCGTCATGTTAGTCCCGCAGACAAGACTGGCAGGAGTGCGACATGCTGGAAATCTGGCGGGCGGGCGGATCGAACACCGGCACCTCACCTGAACTCGCCCGCAGCGTCGATGCTGAGGGCTGGGACGGGCAAACGCGGACGCCCTCGAGGATCGGTCAAGCCCAACACCAAACAGCAAGTGTCGCTGCGGCTGGACAAAGACGTCACCGCCTATTTCCGCGCGACCGGTCCCGGCTGGTAATCGCGGATCAATGCGGCGCTGCGGCGGGAGTTGGGGTGGGGGTGGGTTAGGTAGGAGGAGGCGACAGGATTGTTAGATGCCAACATTCGGATTGCTGAAACGCGCGACAGTTCGAATTAGGTCAGAGTACCGGTCGACAGCCCAGATCGGTTGCCGCTGGGCATTCCATGCTCTGGTTGATCGCACTGACCAAGCATAGATAGTCTGGTTCTCGCCCTCAGTAGCATTGAGCAGGTCACTATCGGTCATGTTCGCCGCAGCTTTGTATTCAATGGCTGCCTGATCGAGGCTAACCTCCTCCATACCACCTGCCGGGTGTGGATTTTGGGCATAGCAAACCCATCTAGGTGTTAGCAGGGACTTCGGTAGTTCGCCCTTGGGCAACCCCTTTAAGTGACCAATTATTAAGGGTAAGAGAAAGTTGAGACAGAGTCGATGGTCAGCAGATGCGATTGCCTGACAGGTCTGCAGGATATCCACCAGCAAGAAAGCCTCTCGCGCGCCTAGTCCATAGCTTTGCATATAGATGGCGAGGATCTTAGGAAGGTAGGTAGATTGCAAGCCAGCGGCCACAAGCCCCATGCGCATCGACTCAAACTGGTGATCCCCCAAATCTGCCTGCTTGCAGAGCTGCACAAGCAGTGGCTCCAAGTCTGGCTCTGCCAAGCGATATTCTCGATCAATGAATCTACGAAGATAGGCCCGACCATCGAATTCAGGACCATATGCGCCACGAACTGAATGACCGAGCTGGTCCGCGTTCATTGCAAAAATGAAGACGATCCCAGGCACATCGAAAAGATGCTTGATCTCCTCAAGGAGTTTGATGGCGTAGGTTGGTCGGCAACGATCCAGCTCGTCGATCAGGATGAAAATGGGTGGCTGGCGTTCGCCTTCGCCTATTGCATCAACCACAGCCTTCAGGCTCGCTTTCATGTCGCGAATAGCCGACTGCCCCTCGCGAAAATTGGCGATGCGCTGCTCCATAATGGAATTGGAAGAAATCGCCTTCAGACTCGCAGCAGCGTCATCCGACAGACCGGAACCAAAGTCGGCAAGGCCATCCTCGACTACTGCTTTCTTGGCTTCTTCAGTTCCGGCCAGCAGCTCCCCAACAGCGTCAGTCGCTGTGCCAGTTATCAAAAGCCCAAGGCTGCGACGGAGTAGCCCGAGGGAGACGATTTTTGCTACTTTTCCAGAATTCGTTAGAAACAACTTCAAACGTGCCTTCACTTCCGGCTGTCCGGAAAATGGCTTGAGCGCATCTTCCAATGTAGCCGCCAAAGCGGTCAACGGCTCATCTGCCAGATCGTCAGCCCAAGCGTCGACGAAGGCCACAGGATGATTGAGGCCGATGTGATTAGCGAGCCGCTTCAAGAAAAAACTCTTCCCTTCCCCATATCCGGCGTCGATGGCGACCGCGTAGGCTCTCTTGTCCTCACGTATTGTGGGCCGGGCAACAACGCTCTCAAGATATGCAATCAGGTTGATTGCTTCTTCCTTGCGGTTGAACAGGTCGCCTTCCCAAATATTCTCGGGAGTGATTTCGCCGTCAGACATCTGCTGTTCCCCACTCACGCCCGCGGCGCCACTCTGCGGTAACTCAGCGCCTCGGCGACATGGATGCGCCCCACTGCTTCCATGCCGGCCAAGTCCGCAATCGTCCGTGCGACCCTGAGCATCCTTGTATAGCCGCGCGCGGATAGCCGCATGGCCTCGGCCGCCTGGGCGAGCAGCTTGCGGCCGGGCTCGTCGGGCGTCGCGTGCGCTTCCAGCATTTCGCCGTCGAGCTGGGCATTGGTGCGGCCGCCCATGCCCTCCATCCGCGCGGTCTGCACCGCCCGCGCTGCTGCCACCCGTGCCGCGACCTGGGCCGAGCCCTCGGCGGGCGGGGGCA
>JANONQ010000163.1:0-11574 GCA_031420935.1 Novosphingobium sp.
GGAGCCAGTCGCGTGATGACTACTTCGACGCAAGCGCTAGCTGTCAATATCAAAGCCGATCCGGCCGTCTCTTCGAAGGGATGACACAATGAACTTTCGCTACCCCATCCAGATCAAGACGGCCATCCGCGCGATGCAGGAAGTCGTAATGCCGTCGATCGATCAGTCGAACAAAATGGCGACGGAGCAGGCGGGCCTGGTCGTTGCGATGCTGCAGTTGCTCGAGCGGACTCTGCCACTAAGCTATCGCTATGATTGTGATGAGTTGACCCGCAGCATCGCACTGGCCGAGGAGCTTCGAGGCGCCATTGACGGCGTGCCGGTGCTTCATGCGATGTCCGAGCAGATCGCCGCTAGCGCCGCTGCCGCGCGTGACACCCTTGATCGTGCCTTGGCCGACCCCGGCGAGTTGGAACTTGCCTGCCGCAACATCCGCGCGGCGATTTCTATCCTCGTGACGACTGCCATTAACGAAGCCCCACCGCAGAAACGCGAAGCGGTCATGCGGCTGACTATCAATTCCAGCAAGGAACAATTGCTGCGGGAACGCACCTGGGTCATCTCGCAAGGCTGGGAGTCGGAACCCGAAAAGCTCCCCCCGATCGAAACCCTTATCTGAACGCAGTGCTCGCTAGACCATAGTGGAGACAATACAAATGGTCCGATTGATGGATGAGTCGAGCGAGGTCCTTGCAAGGATCGAACTCTTGCGAAAACGCTTCCCCTGCGAACAGGAAATTGATCGCATACTTACGCGTAAGATGCTCCGTCGCAATGGCCCCGGCTATAGTGCTGTCCCGCTTGAAACGCTGGTCGATGGACTCCACGCATTGCTGAAGAGCAAATCGATCAGTGATTTCTCGATTGCGCGCACGCGTTGGCTGACCGGCGGTTCCTCGAAACTGCAAATGGCTTTCGATCTTACCTGGCAGCCGGACGGCGAGGAAACAACTACTACCCCGATGGTGGTGCGTATGGAGCCCGCCGAGGCAATCGTCGAGACGAGCCGCGTTCGCGAAATCCAGCTCATCAAGGCGGTGCACGGCGTTGTGCCGGTGCCGCCGGCATATTGGGTCGATGCAGACGGCAGCTTCTTTCCCTATCCAGCCATTGTCTACGGCTTCATCCAGGGGGTCGCCAAACCGACAAAAGCCGTGGCCGGCGTGGCCGGGATTGGCACGCATTTCCCATGCGAGATCCGCGAAACGCTTGCCCGCCAGTTCATCGACAACATGGCCAGCATCCATTTGCTTGACTGGACACAGAAGGATCTCAGCGCCTTCGACAAGCCAGGCTTGGGCACTGCGGCGGTCGAGCTTCAGATCAACTGGTGGGAAAGGGTGTGGGAAGAAGATTTTCGTGAGGACGAGCCGATGATACGGCTTGCCGCGGCATGGCTGAGGCAGAACGCGCCCGCAGTCGATCGCATCAGCATCATTCATGGCGACTATCGACCCGGCAATTTCCTCTACTCCGAGCATGACAACAGGATCAGCGGATGGCTTGATTGGGAATTGGGCCACCTCGGCGATCGCCATAAGGACATCGCGTGGTCGATGGCCGGCTATTATGGTCATCCCGACGAGATTACCGGCGAGTTCCTGATTGGTGGCTTGATCCCCGAAAGCCGCTACTTGAAAATGTATGAGGCTGCGTCGGGATTGAGCGTAGATCCCGACAAGGTGCATTATTACCGCATCCTCAACATGTTCCAGCTGGCCGTGATATCGAATGCGACGGGCTATCGCGTCTCCGATGGCGAAAAGACGCATCAGGATATTCTGGTGGCCTGGATCACCGGGTTGAACGGCGTGGTTTTGAACGAACTCGCCGAGTTGATCGAGGCAAAAATCTAAGGCTCACTCTTCTCTCATCGCGTGAATGGACAAGACATGAAAACAAGCAAACTTGACGATGCGCTGATTCACCAGAACTACGGCACAATTGCCAATGTCGTAGATGATGATGTGCGCTGGTTCGACCGCTATTACATGAATCTTCAGGCAACCGACGGCTCGCTCTCGATCGCGCAAGGCACTGGCGTGTATCCGAACATGGGTGTGATGGATGGCTTTGGCATGGTGGCTACGCCGGATTTTCAGGTCAATGTTCGGGCCTCGCGCGAACTGGTCAACGGCGATCGCGATGTGATGGTGGTGGGGCCGGTCCACGCGGAGATCGTTGAACCGATGAAGGTCTGGCGTTTTTGGCTCGAAGAGAATGCGCAGGACATCACCTACGACTTCCTGTTCGAAAGCAGCTTTGAGGCAATGGAAGCAGCGCGGCTGGAATCGATCGTCAATGGCCGCCGGGTGTTTGACTGGACCCACTTCGCGCACGTCGGCCGCGCGCGCGGCTGGGCCAAGGTCGATGGCAAGACTATCGAGTTGCGGCCTGAAAGCCATTACGTCATCCGCGACCGTTCCTGGGGCGTGCGCCCCGGCACCGCCGTCCTTGCCGACATGGCGGCGTGGTGGCGCGAAGCCAATTGGGGCAGTCGCCATAACTGGCTCTGCGCGCAGCTGGATTCTTTCTACATCTGGTATTTCCTCACGGAGGAAGCAGACGGCACAGTTCGCCATTTCGAAGGCCTGGTGCGGTGGAACGAGGCCTGTGGCGGTGGTCAGGAGGCTATTGCGCGGGTCGAGCGGCGGATGGACTTCGGGGCCGACGAATATTTTCTCAATGCTGCGGTTGACGTTCATCTGGCATCCGGGCGCGTATTGCCCATCAATCTGCGCCGCATGAATACCTGCGCGCATTTGCGCGGCGGCGGCTATGGCGGGATCAACGGGTTGATCCACGGCATGAAGCAAGGCCCCCTCGAGATCGTCGGAGAACGGTGGGAGCCAGCCGATTCCAGACAGAATCCCGCCAGCATGGGTTTGCAGGACCATATCATTGAGCTGACGTGGGAAGGCGAGCAGGGCTGCGGCATTCTGGAATTGGGTTTCGGCACCTGACCGCCGAACATCCGTTAGCATAACTTTGGGAGGGCTAGAGATGCCCTCCCAAAGTTACAAATCGTCATGTGTCGTCATGTGCGAAATTGGAAACTATAATATTAAATTATAAATTCGATGAGCATTCTGTTACATATAACAGTCTATTTTTTGGTTTATCAAAGAAACTTTCTTCATCTTTAGATAGAACTTCAAAACCCTCTCCTGAGGTCAAGGCACCATAGCATGCATCTGCCGAGGCTTTGTCTTGAAATGACATCTCCGTAATTACGTCATATTCTGCTTCCAACGTCTTGCCGTCGAGCGGATATGGCATGGGCGTGAGGTAGCGGCGCTTATAATCTATGATATTCGCCATGTATTTTGCGCCCAAAGGTGCATGCACTCCTTCATAGTGCTTCTGAAAATCTTCCATCGACATACCTGGACGGCGCTTGAACAAGCCTATAACAGTAAACATGCCATATTCCTTCTGTAATAATGGGCAAACCAAAAAAACTGTTACCTAAAATTTTGCGAAAATTTTCCTATCAATAAAGTCAGATAGCCAGTATTTGATGGAATCACGAGTATCAATCACTTCGTGAAACCCTGCTTTCCGTATTTTTACCGTACTCATGAATGCGGGTGTTGGCGGTATCTCAGCGCCCGCGGCAAAGCAGAAATCGGCAACGTAATGAGATTCTCCGAGCAAGCTGCTCATCGGGACAGGCCGGAGACCATATTTAACGACAATCTCATCCCAAAGTCTGGCATGTTCCGGAAGGAATATATGCATTTCCCGAGGCGTGTCTTCGGCAGCAGCAAGGCCAAGTGCCTCGGCAATGGTCGGCCAAGCATTTCTCCATTCGAATACGTCGCCATTTGTGATGTTAAAATGTTCGCCCCATGCCTGAGGAGTTTGGGCCGCCCACATAAACGCGCGCGCGAGTACGCGACTGTCCATGGCTTCCCAAACATAAGGCGCACCCCCCGGAAATCCGAAAGGAAGGCCCTTTTCGTGGCATATGGCACCATAAGCTCCGAGAACCGGCATGATATTCATCGCCGCTCCATAGGCACTACCGAAGATCATCGGAGGACGAAATATCGTGAAATTAAATCCACATTCAGCCGACTTGTCCCTGATCCAGTCTTCCTGAAGCCAGTAGAAGTTTGCGTGCGGATCTCTGGGGCTGCTCTCTCGGGCCGGTATCTCCATCGGGTGAAGATGTTGCCCATATGCCTTTGTTCCCTGCATCAGGGAAATGTGTTGCAAGCTGCTCCTCTTTGCCAAAATCGGGTTTAGGCAGTTTTGCAACATCCCCAGATTCAGGTTCATCTGAACAGGATCGAACCACCCTTCAACCAACCCCGGGCTTTCGGACAAGGCCGCGAAGACAACATGACTGATCCCATCGATCGCGCCAATGGCAGCGCTGCATTCCTCAGGATCGAATAGGTTGACCTGTAGATGCGTGAAGTTGGCACCTGTAGATATTTCCGGTTTGCGCCGCGACAGCGCAATGACGTCCCAGCCATCATTGGCGAAGGCTTCAACCGATGATGTGCCGACTACGCCACTAGCTCCTGCTATTAATATCTTTCCTCGCATGAATAAGTTCCACCAATTTCATATTGGTTGAAGTGAAATGTAAATATACTAGCAATATCTGCTTTGCCATATCTAAATTATGCGGAAGAGCCCGGGCTGGAATGCAAAGATATTAGTCCGTAAATATTCCCGAACCGATATATGATTACGGAATAAGTCTTTAGATTTTAGCAGTTTTTCCGATATTCGTTTTAACTGTAATGTGAAACCTGTACATTAACTCGTGACAGTCGCAGCGTCTTGATCCGCCAACGGCCGCCTTCCTGGGTGAAGGTATTGTGATAATGGCCGTGCCCCCGAAGCCGGGTTTTGGGACTGGTCCCCTCGAACCACAGCCAGTCTTCCATCGCCCAGACGCCCTTGGCGGTGCCGTCCGGCAGGATGGTGATTTCGGGATTGGCGCCGAGGTGGAGGCTCTTGCAGCCCGCGAGCGCGTCCCTCAGTCCGTCGGCGATTATGTCGCGAGTGGTCAGGACTTGAGAGTTCACGGCATTGGCGACCGTTGCGCCGCCCGCTTCCGAACCTTCATCGACGGCCCCGCGATAGTCAGCAGCCGGTGATTCCGAAAAAATTTCGCGCATTAGCTTCCAGTCCTTGGTGTCCAAGGCGCGGAAATAGGATGATTTGAGTTGCTTGATGTCTTCAATTGCAGCGAGTCTATCAACCAGATCCATTATACCCTCTCCGCCTATCAGTTTTATTATAATTGTATTATCACAACATATTTTTATGATGACTGGCCGCGGGTCCGACTTGCGTTTCGCGTGACTGCGTTAATCGAAATTTGCCAGATCACCTTCTGAATCTTGCTACATTCCGGTTATTCATTGGTCTAACAATTGGATCATGAATTGGTACTCGGCAGACTTGGCTCTGTCAACTCGGCTGTGTTAATCCGGCTCTGTCAAGTCGTCTCATTGCAACCGGTTATGATACTTTCGGCAATTCGTCGGCGCGCTTCGATCGAACGAAAGGAGCCGAGAAGGGCCCCTCGCATGTTCCGTTACCAACGGCCGACCCGGCCGCTCGATCAGGCTATCAGAGTTTCACCGTCGACCACAACGACCGAGCTGTTCATGGACGATCCCGCGCCGGGTGCAAGCTGGATGAGCGGCCCGATAAACTCCCCCAGCCTGCCGAGCCGCCGCGACCATGCGCGCGATGCGGCCAAGTTCCGCCGGGTTTCGCGCGTGAACATCTAAAATCATCAAACTCGCAAATTAATATCAACTGCCAGATGAAGTTGACATTCCGCTCATTCACGCCGCAATTTGCGCAAGATTTGCTAACGACGGTTACGTCGTTCGGGGCAGAATCCGCGCGGTTGGATGGATGCCAAGGCAGTGACCAAAGGCAAAGGCAATAGCCTCGTAGAACACGTGCACGCCGGCAGAACGTGACCCGTCCATTCCCGTCCGATCGGGGTGGGCAGGCAAGGCTTTTCGGGAAAAGCAGAGGGAATGGATGAAATGAAAGGCAAAGTCCTTATTGCGGGCGCCAGTGGCGTCGTAGGCAGCGCGGCAATGGAGGTATTCCTGGCGGACGGCTGGGATGTGGTGGCGCTGTCGCGGCGCGTACCGGAAATTCGACACAAGGGTCCGTATCAACACCTGTCCGTCGACCTGCGGGATGAAGCGGCGTCACATGCTGCGCTCGGGACGATCAGCGGAATTACCCATGTGGTGTTCGCTGCCCTCTATGAGCTTCCCGGCCTGATTGCCGGCTGGACCGACCCGAGGCAGATGGAGACCAACATGGCCATGCTGCGTAATTGCGTGGAGCCGCTGCTGAAAACGCCGGGCGTGCTCCAGCACGTGACGATCATGCAGGGCACCAAGGCCTATGGGATCCACCTTCATCCGATGGATATCCCGGCGCGCGAAAGCAGCCCACGCGATCCGCATGCCAATTTCTACTGGTTGCAGGAAGACTACTTGAAGGCGAGGGGACCAGTTGCCGGCTTCGCCTACACGATCATGCGGCCGCCGATGGTCGTGGGCGGTGCGATCGGCGCGGCGATGAACATAGCGCCGGTGCTGGGCGTCTACGCAGCAATTTGCCGGGAGGAAGGCCTGCCGTTCGGGTTCACCGGTGGGGTGCCCTCCGTTTGGGAAGCGCTCGATTCGCGGCTTCTGGCCAAGGCCTTCCTGTGGGCGGCGCAATCCTCGAACGCGCGCAACGCAGTTTTCAACATCAGCAATGGTGACGTGTTTGACTGGCGCAGCACGTGGCCGGCGATCGCCGATGCTCTGGGCGTGGCTCCCGCGGCCGATACCCCTATGTCCTTGGCGCAGTTCTTGCCGACTAAGGTTGCGACCTGGGATCGAATTGTCGAGAAGAACAGTTTGCGCAAGGTCGGTCTGCTGGAATTACTCGGAGAATCCCATCACATCGCCGACTTCTGTGTGTTCTATGGCGCCACCGAGCCGCTTTCGCCCGCCTTCATGAGCACCATCAAGCTGCGCAAGGCTGGCTTCTGCGAGGTCTGCGATACTGAAGACATGTTCCGTTACTGGTTCGGAGACCTGATCGACCGCGGCATCCTGCCCCCTCGCACTTGACCTTGCATGCCCGATGCCTTGGTCACCTGGTGAACGGTTTGGCCGCGTTCGACTTTCGTGCGCCAAGTGGAGACAAGTTGCGATTGGTCTGACAGTACGGGCCGGACAGATGACCGCACCCCGGCAGATCGCGAAATCACCTCAAATCGCCCCTTGCAGCGCTGGGGCCCATCCACAGAGGACACCTCCCACTGCGGACCCTAGACAATCCAATTATTGGACCGTAGAGAATCGGCTCATGCGCGTAGACGGTTTCACGAAGCCTGTGGGCTCATTCGAAGGCGGGTTTCAATCGCCGGCCGGCAACCGCTTGGATGAGTTGAACACGATTATCAGCCGATTGCGCGACTTGGATATTGAACGTCAGGACATCGCAGCAACATGACCACCGGACAGGCCGAAGCAGCTGACAGCCCGTATGTGAAGTGGCAGCGTGCCGTGTCCGCGCGGTATGCGGATCGCACCTTCGTCGCGCGGAACCGCTCAGGCGTGGACCTTGATCCCGTCTACGGTGGGCTGGACCGAACCGGCGCAGAAACGGAGATGCCAGGTCAATATCCCTACACCCGCGGCATCTATCCGATCCACTACCAGTACCAGCCGTGGATGGATCTGCAAATCATCGGCTATGGCATTCCCGCCCAGACGCGGGAACGCATGGATCTGCTTCTGGAGCAAGGCGGCTCAAAGGGGTATTTCGATCGCGAGGCTTATAACTTCATCTTCGATATGCCCACGTCGATGGGATACGATCCGGACCATCCCGGCGTCCGCGGCAGCATCGGCGACTGCGGCATCTCGGTCTGCAAGGCCAGCGACTATGAAATCCTTCTGGCTGGCAAGGATCTCGAGCGGACGACCGTCTCGATGGTTCTCAACGCCGGCTCGCCCGGGATGCTCGGCCTTTATCTTGCGGCGGCGAAACGGCGGGGCTTCGCATTCGACAAGCTTGGCGGCAACGTCACCAACTATATATGGGACTTCTTCGGCCACAGTGGCGGAACGAACTTCTCTCCGAGAGGAAGCTATCGGCTGATCGCAGACATCGCGGCCTACTGTGCCAAACATGTCCCGCTCTGGAATACCCTCACGATCAGTGAACATAATATTTGCGAGGCCGGCGCCACCAACGTGCAAGCGGTCGCCTATTCGATCGCGGCGATTATCGCCGTGAACGAGGAGTGCGTGAAGCTCGGGATCGATCTGGACACGGTGGTCCCGCGCTTCGGTTTCCATGTCCGTTACGGAGAAAATTTCTTCGAGGAAATAGCGAAGACCCGCGCGCTTCGCCGGGTCTATGCCAAGGTTAACCACGAACGCTTCGGTTGCACCAAGACCAGTTCGTTGCAGGCGCGAATTCACGCACAGACCGCAGGTTCGCTCCTTACCGCGCAACAGCCGCTGAACAATCTTGTCCGCAACGCCTATGGCGCGCTTGCCGCAGTCCTCTCTGGTGTAAACGGGATGACCATCAATGCATATGACGAGGCGCTGGGCCTGCCGACCGCAGAGGCGGTGACCCTTTCGCTGAGGACAAGCCAGATCATCGCTGAGGAAACCGGCACCGTTCACGTTTCCGATCCGATGGGCGGTTCCTATTACGTGGAGACGCTTACCGACGAAATCGAACGGCGCGTATTCGAAATCATTGCCGATATCGACAATCGCGGCGGCTTGATCGCCTGCATCGAATCCGGCTGGATCAAGCAGCAGGTATCCGCTGCCGCCTACCAGTGGCGGCAGGAAATCGAGAGTGGCGCGCGAACGATGGTGGGCGTCAACAAATATACGACAGACGAACCCGAACAATATGCCGTGTTTCAGCCCGATCCTGAAGCTGCGCGAATGGCGATTGCCGATCTCGAGCGGCACCGCCGGGAGCGCGACAATACCCTGTGTTCAGCTGCGCTCGAAAACTTGCGCAATGCCGCCTTAGAGGTGAGCGAAGGGCGGGCGATCGGGTCAGTGATGGAGATGCTGGTGGCCGCAGCGGACGCAGATGCAACGCTTGGCGAGATGCAGACAGTTCTTCACGATGTGTTCGGACGCAACAAGTAGGAACCGATAGCGATGCAAGACTACGCGCCCAAGCCGCGAATTCTTCTGACCAAGAGCTTCATTGACAGCCATGATAGGGCTATCGCGACCATCGCACTCGCCTTGCGCGACGCCGCGATGGAAGTGGTGCTTATCGATTACGAGCGGCCGGAAGACGTCGTCACCGTTGCGCTGCAGGAGGACGTAGACGTCATCGGGTTAAGCTTCATGTCGGGCGGCCAGGTGGAGACGACGCAGAAGATCGTCGCTGAGTTGCAACGCCGCGAGGTCGCAGACCTTCCCATCGTGGTGGGTGGGATGATCCGCCCGTTCGATGTGGCGCCCCTGGAAGCCGCAGGCGTGAGGCAAATCTTCCGCGGAGGCGCTCCCCTGGCTGACGTGGTGGCCGCGTTCGGGCGGCTTTCCAGTGCCTACAGGGGACGTGCTTGACCACTGCCCGCCCTGCTCAGAACACCGCGTCATTGCTGGCGGGCGTCCGCCGCGGTGATGTCATCGCCATTGCGCGGGCGATCACTGCGATCGAGAATCAGACCGCGATCGGATGCGAACTTGGCCTTGCGGTGCGGAGCTTGCGCGGAAAGTGCCGAACACTGGGCGTTACCGGTCCGCCCGGTGCAGGAAAGTCGTCGCTGATCAACGCGCTCTTGGGGCGAACCGCTGCCAAGATATCGGCGTGTGGGCGTATTGACCGTAGATCCGTCAAGCCCCGTCAGCGGAGGGGCGGTGCTTGGCGATCGGGTGCGGATGGCAGCTTACAGTGCCAATCCGGACGTGTTCATCCGTTCTCTCGCCAGTCGTGGCCACCTGGGTGGCGTGACCCGGACCACTCGCGCTGTCATCGATCTTCTGGCGGCGGGAGGGATGGACCTTGTGATCGTGGAAACGGTCGGGACAGGCCAATCAGAAGTGGAAGTGGCGAAACTCACCGATGTCAGGATTGTCGTCTGTGCACCGGGCCTCGGCGATGAGATGCAGGCAATCAAGGCCGGCATACTCGAGATCGCCGACCTGCTGGTCGTGAACAAATCAGACCTGCCCGACGCCGATCAGGCTACTTCGCACCTGCAGGCAATGTTGCGGCATCGCGGGCATGACGAGCGACGCCGGGCGCTTCAGGTATCGAGCCTCAAGCGCGATGGCCTCGCGATGCTGGCAGATGCGATTGATGCCTTCTTTGATGCGCTGTCCGACGTCGAGCCAGAATGCGAAAGCAAGGGCGGGGATCCGCGATCGAAGCTGGCCGACGACGTTGCCGAACTTGCGGCCGCATTGGTGCGCGACAGTCCCGATCCACGGATCGATGCGATCGCACTGGAAGTGTCGAGCGGCGTAATGTCCTGTCTGGATGGGGCTTTGGCAGCCATCCGCGTGCTGGCCGCGCGGGATGTCGCACCCAATTCGGCAACTGCCGGTGCCACTGTTCTGAGCTAAAGGAGAAAGCTGTGAAACCTGCGATGTTTTCGCTGGAAAAACGCACCGCGCTGGTGACGGGTGCATCGAGCGGGATCGGCCGGGTCCTCGCGCAGGGCTTGGCCGCCGCGGGTGCGCGGATTGTCGCCGTGGCCCGCAGGGTGGACCGGCTCGACGATCTTGTCCGGGAGATCGAGCAGCAGGGCGGCTCCGCTATCGCGGCTCAGGCGGATGTGACCGACCCCGACAGCGTCGCGCGCGCCTTCGATGCGGCAGAGCAGGCGTTTGGAACTGTCGACGTCGTGGTCAGCAATGCAGGTATTACCGACGTGCGAAATTTCTTGAAGATCGATGCCGCCGCCCGGGACGCCGTCCTCGACACTAATTTTCGCGGGGTATGGAACGTGGGGCAGACCGCGGCCCGCAGGCTGGTTGCCGCAGGTCGCGAAGGATCGATCATCAATGTCGCATCAGTGCTGGGTCTGGGGGTTCAGCCGGGCCTTGCCAGCTATTGCGCGTCGAAGGGGGCTGTCATCCAGCTCACCCGATCCATGGCGATCGATCTGCTTCCGTACGGGATCCGGGTCAATGCTTTGGCACCGGGGTGGTTCAAGACTGAGTTGAACGAGGCCTTCTTCGAGAACCCGGTGGGATTGGATCGCATCGCGCGCATGCCTGCAAAACGTCTCGGCAGGCTCGAGGAGCTTGTCGGACCGGTCATAATGCTTGCCAGCGACGCTGGTTCTTTTATGAACGGTTCGGTCGTCGTGGTTGATGGTGCGCTGGACGCTTTGGTGGCCTGAACCGCACATCTGTCAGGATCAGGCGGGAGCGGACCCGTGCCAGGCTTTGTCCGCGCATTATCAACGCGATCGCGCACCGTCCGGGCCGAAATGACAATGATCTGGGAACCCTTCTGCCTGTGCCCGATGCGTCGACATGAAAGCGAATGGGCCTGGTCAGCGCGCAATCCACTGGCTTGACAGGA
>JANONQ010000164.1:0-8366 GCA_031420935.1 Novosphingobium sp.
GGGGCGATCTGGAAATAGCGGTCGAATCCGGCGACCATCAGCAGCTGCTTGAACATCTGCGGCGCCTGCGGAAGTGCGTAGAACTTGCCCGGATGCACCCGGCTTGGCACCAGATAGTCTCGCGCGCCCTCGGGTGAGGAGGCGGTGAGGATCGGGGTCTGGAATTCGGTGAAGCCCTGGTCGGTCATGCGATTGCGCAGGCTGGCAATCACTTTCGAGCGCAACATCATGTTGGCGTGCACCTTATCGCGGCGCAGATCGAGAAAGCGGTATTTGAGGCGAATGTCCTCGGGGTACTCCTGCTCGCCGGCGACCGGCATCGGCAGTTCCTCGGCGCGCGATTGCACCGTGACGGCGCGCGCGTAAACCTCGATCTCACCGGTAGCAAGGTTCGGATTCACTGTCCCAGCGCCCCGCGCCTTTACCTCACCGTCGATGGTGACGACGCTCTCGACGCGAAGCGATTCCAGCACCGCCAGGGCCGGGCTATCGGCATCGGCGACAATCTGGGTCAGACCGTAATGATCGCGCAGATCGACGAACAGCACCCCGCCATGATCGCGCTTGCGGTGCACCCAGCCGGAGAGCCGGACCGTCTGGCCGACCTGCGCCGCGCCCAGCGCGCCGCAATTATGTGAGCGATAGGCGTGCATCGAAAGACTTTCCATTCGGACTGCAATCAGGCAGGGGGAGGGTGCGGCTAACAGGCGATGGCCGTCATTTTGTCAAGCCGAGGGTCCGCACGGGCCCATTACAGAAAAGAACCGATGAAGATACATCCCCTGATTACGACAAGCGGACCGCTCGCCGAACTGTGCGCGCGGCTGGCCAGAGCCAACTTCGTCACTGTCGATACCGAGTTCATGCGCGAAAACACCTTCTGGCCGGAACTCTGCCTGATCCAGATCGCCGATACCGAGGAAGCCGCGGCGATCGATCCGCTTGCCCCGGGCATCGACATGACCCCGCTGTACGACCTGCTCACGCAGAATGAAGACGTGCTCAAGGTGTTCCACGCCGGCGGTCAGGACGTGGAAATCATCTACAATTTCACCGGCCGCACGCCGCATCCAATCTTCGACACCCAGATCGCGACGATGGCGATCAGCCAATCCGAACAGATCGGCTATTCGAACCTGGTCGAAAGCTGGCTGGGCATCGACGTCGACAAGGGCGCGCGTTTCACCGACTGGTCGCGCCGGCCGCTGTCTGACCGGCAGATCGAATATGCCATCGGCGATGTCACCCATCTCGCGCGGATCTTTCCAAAAATCCTCGCTCGGCTGCGAAAAACCGGGCGCGGCGAATGGATTGACATCGAGATGGAAAAGCTCGCCGATCCGGAAAACTACCGTAACGATCCCGCCAGGGCGTGGCTGCGGATCAAAGCTGCGGGCCGCAATCCCGCAGTGCTTGGCCGGCTGAAGGCGCTGGGCGCCTGGCGTGAGATGGAAGCGCAAGACAAGAACATCCCGCGCGGCCGCATCGTTCGCGATGAAACCCTGGCCGATATCGCCAGCCATCCGCCCAAGACCCAGGCCGATCTTGCCAAGGTGCGCGGCCTGTCCGCCGGTTGGCGCGAGAATGAGATCGGCCGGCGGCTGATGGCGACGCTTGAGGGGGCCGTGCCGCTTACCGACGACGAAATGCCGCTTCGGGCCGCGCGCGGCGCGCCGCTCGGCAAGGAAGGCACGCTGGTCGCCGATCTGCTCAAGCTGCTGCTCAAGATCCGCTGCCGCGAAATC
This sequence comes from Novosphingobium sp., assembly GCA_031420935.1. Lineage (GTDB taxonomy): Bacteria > Pseudomonadota > Alphaproteobacteria > Sphingomonadales > Sphingomonadaceae > Novosphingobium. The sequence goes on from JANONQ010000164.1 coordinate 1,746, forward strand.
GATGTCGCCTCCCGCCTGATTGCCCGCAGCGAAGAGCTGGAAATGCTCGCCGCCGGGGTCCGCAAGGGCCTGCCGATCTTAGGGACCTGGCGCTACGATGTGTTCGGCCACGATGCACTGGACCTGGTGGAAGGTAAGCTCGCCTTTGCAGTGGTGAACGGCAAGCTCAAGATGACGCATGTCGACGACGTGGTTGAGGTTACCGTCGCCGATGTGGTTGAGGATGTGGCGGACGCGGCAGAGTGACCGTCTCCCCTCCCCCCAAGGGGTAAAGGTGACCGTCTACCACCCTACCCTCAAGCAGCTGCAATATCTTGTAGCGTTGCACGAACATGGTCATTTCGGCCGGGCGGCGGATGGCTGCTTCGTCTCGCAATCGACGCTCTCGGCCAGCCTGCGCGATCTTGAGGCGCTGCTCGGCGTTGTCCTGGTCGAGCGGACCAAGCGCGCGGTGCGCTTTACCCCGCTCGGCCTTGCCGTAGTCGCCAAGGCGCACCGCATTCTGCGCGAGGCCGAGGAGCTATCCGACCTCGTCCAGTCAAGCGGCCAGCCGCTTACCGGCGAAGTGCGGATGAGTGTAATCCCGACTATCGCCCCATTCCTGCTGCCCCGTATGCTCCCCCGGCTGCGGCGCGAGCGACCCGCCCTCAAGCTGTTCCTGCGCGAGGAGCCCAGCGCCGCGGCGATGGAATCGCTGCACCATGGCCGCGCCGATTGCGTGCTGCTGGCGCTGCCCTACCCGACCGGCGAGGTCGAGAAGGAAACCATTGAGTTCGACGCATTCTTCGTCGCCTTTCCGCCCAACGATCCGCGCGATCCGCCCGATGAAATCCTTCCCTCGCTGATCGATGAGAACCGGCTAATGCTGCTCGAAGACGGGCACTGCCTGAAAGACCAAGCGCTGGCCGCCTGCAACCGCCCCGAACTGCGTGCCAGCGCGACGATGATCGGGACCTCGCTGCACACGCTAGTGCAGATGGTCGATAACGGCCTGGGGCTCACTATGCTGCCAGAAATGGCGCTGGATGCCGGCATCCTTAACGGTACGAATGTCGTGGCGCGGCCCCTGAAGTCGCCCAGTGCCAACCGCGAGATCGTCCTGGTGTGGCGCAAGAACTCACCTCGCGGCGATGAATTCCGCCTGCTGGCCGAGGAACTGCGGACAGGCTAGCCCGCTTTTCTTCTGCAATTGGGAATGTACTCTACTCAGCGCACCTGCGAACAATAGGCGGCCGCCAATCCCAGCCCCGAACGAGGGTCAATGGAGCGTGTACCTGTCCGGGCCGCAACTGCGGCTTGTGACATCGGCAGGCGCAAATGCAAACTGCGGCCTCGGGAACGTGGGGCTGCCGTGCGAGCCATTCCCGTCCCGGCGGCGGGCGCCAAAGGCCCCTGCGTCTGCGAATCTGGAACAATTTCAACAATTGTGGGTTGGCTCATCTTGGCAACAGGACTTTAGGAGCACAACAATGGGTGAAATGATCGATAAGGCCAAGGGTGCAGCAAATGTCGCCGCAGGCAAGGCCAAAAAGGCTGTCGGGCGGCAAACCGGGAATGGCGAGTTGCACGCTAAGGGCGGCGCTCAGGAAAGCAAAGGCCATATGCAAAAGGCGAAGGGCGCGGCAAAGGGCGCCCTAGGCAACAACGTCTGATGGCGCAGCGCATTGCGGGGATCCAGCATCCCCGCAATGTTGCAGTGCAGCCAGAGGAAAGGCGGGGCATGGTAAATCATCTTTTCACTGCGGCTGCGAGCCAAATATCCACATGGGCGGGTCGGCCCCTGGCCTTCGTCATTGCCCTTGTCGTAATTATCGTCTGGGGCATTACCGGGCCATTGTTCGGCTATTCCGATACCTGGCAGCTGGTGGTGAATACAGCGACGACCATCGTCACCTTCCTTATGGTCTTTCTAATCCAGAATTCGCAGAACCGGGATGGCGCGGCAATGCAGGCCAAGCTCGACGAATTGCTGCGTGCGATCGAGGCGGCGCGCACAGATCTTATCGGGATCGAATATCGTACCGATCAGGAGATAGAGGAAGCACGGACAACGCTGGCTTCGGTTGAGGAAGAGAAGCATCAGCGCGTCGCTGCGGAATGAACTTTTACGTTCCGTTCGGATAGACACCGCGTAAAGCGGTCTCGAAGTGCTGCGCGACCAACCGGTTGCAATCGCAGTTGGTTTCGCTCTGGCGCTTGCGATCGATGCCCCGTATCTCGCTTGCGTGCTAATGGATGCTGATTATGCAGCTTTCCGGTGGCGAAACTGACAGTAGGCGTGAGGGGTTGTTGATTTTAGCAAATACTGAACGGAAGGACTTACGGGTGAGCCGAATTGCGCTGGTATCTGGAAATTTCGCCGATCGCAGCATTCGCAGCCTCACTGCGGAAGCGCATCGCCGACTCGACCAGACGCTCGGGTCGCTAAATCTTTCAGACGCGAGCGATTATCAAGATTTCCTGGCGGTCATGGCGCGCGGGTTCGCCGCTGCCGAAGGCTGGCTCGCTGACCATTGGAGGCTTGCCCCGGAGGATAGCTTCTTTATCCGCCGCAGCGATCTTGCCCGGCAGGACCTGCTAGCCCTAGGCGGCGACGCCAGTGCGGCAGTGTCCTGGCAGGCGGAGGCCCAGCTTGCGGTGAGCGCTACGCCGGGCGCTGCCGAGGTGCTTGGGGTAATCTACACGCTCGAGGGATCGCGGATGGGCGCTCAGTTTCTGCGGCGCCAGTTGCCAACGGATGGTCCGCGCAGCTTCCTTGATGACCCGCGTCACATGATCGAATTTCCACGGCTGCGGCGCGTGTTGCAGGGGCTCGGCGATCACGATACGGCCAAGGCTGCCGGTTCGGCGCTGGCGGTGTTTGCGCTGTTCCAGCATTTCGCAGACGCGCTGCCGGCGCGTGGAGGGAACATTGGCTGAGAGTAAAACCACTTCGCCGGCCGATCGGCATCAGGTCGATCTGACCAATTGCGACCGTGAGCCGATCCATCAGCTCGGCCGGATTCAATCCTTCGCCTGGCTGCTCGCCTTTACCCGGGATTGGAGCGTGTGCCGCGTCTCTGCCAATATCGCGAGCCTGCTTGGACATGAACCCGACGCGGTGCTCGGTGCCCAGATCACCGAACTTTTCCTGGCCGAAGCGGTCCACGCAATACGCGGACAGTGCGCTTTGCTGACCGGCGGCGATAGCGTCGAGCGTCTGTTTGGCATTGCGCTGCAAGCCGGCAGCGGTGATCGCTTCGATATCGCGCTGCACGTTTCCGGCCGCGTAACTGTGGTCGAGATCGAGAAGCAGCGTTCCGACACGTTGCAGGGATCCTCTGGCATGATGCGCTCGATAATGGCGCGGCTCGACAATGCCCAGAACCTCGATGGCTTTCTCCATTCCGGTGCCCGCATGATTCGTGCAATCACGGAATTTGACCGGGTGATGATCTACCGTTTCGACCGCGACGGACACGGGACAGTTGCCGCCGAAGCGCTTGCGTTGGGCACCGATAGTTTTCTTGGCCTTTATTACCCCGCCTCCGATGTCCCCAAACAGGCGCGCGCGCTGTATCTTCGCACCCCCTTCCGCATCATCGCCGATGTCGCCGCAGAGACCGTCGCGATCCTGCCCGAACACAATGAGTTCGGCGAGCCGCTGGATCTGTCGCTGTCGATTGCCCGCGCAGTCTCGCCGATCCACATCGAGTATCTCGGCAATATGGGCATTGCCGCCTCGCTGTCGATTTCGATTATTGTCGATGGCGCGCTGTGGGGTCTGATCGCCTGCCATCACCGCAGTGCCAGGCTGCCCTCATTCAACGCGCGCTCGTTGGCTGAACTGTTCGGCCAGATGTTCAGCATGCGGCTGGAAGCGCGGCTGCACAAGGAGATCATCGGGCGGGAACGCGAAGCGCGCATGATCGGCGACCGCCTGCTCGCCGGCATTGCCGACAATGCCGGATTGCTCGCCAATCCCGAACATATATCCCAAGCCTTGCAGAACATCATCGCCAGCGACGGGGTCGCCACGCTTACCGAGGGCAATTATGCGTCGATCGGCCATGCCCTGCCGCTTGAGGCGGTGCAGCATCTGGCCAAACTGCTGAATGCGATGGAAGGCGGCGCCATCATCGTTGAAGAATGTATTTCCCAATTGCTGCCCTCCGCCGCCGCCTATGCGCATATTGCGGCCGGATTCATGGTCATCCCGATTTCACGCAAGCCGCGCGACTATGTCTTCCTGTTCCGGCGGGAACAGGTGCGCACGGTGAGTTGGGCGGGTAATCCGGAAAAGCCGCTTACCGTCGGCGAAAACGGAACCCGGCTCACCCCGCGCGGAAGTTTCGATGCCTGGGTGGAGCACGTCAGCGGCAAGTCGGTGCCGTTTACCGAAGCAGAGATCGCCGTTGGTGAGGCCTTGCGGCTGGTGCTTAACGAAGTCGTCTTGCGCATTAGCGAGGCTGCGCAGGAGAACAGCAGGCAGCTAACCGAACGGCAAGAATTGCTGATCGCCGAGCTCAACCACCGGGTGCGCAACATCCTCGCGCTGATCCGCGGCATTGTCCGCCAGTCCCAGCCAGGCAACGCCAACATGGCGGATTATATCGCCATGCTAACCGGACGGGTCGAGTCGCTCGCCCGGGCGCACGATCACATCACCCGCGAGCGCTGGGCCGCGGCGCCGATCCGGCCGCTGTTCGAAGAAGAGGCGTCAGTATATTTACATGACAGAATAGAGCGCCTGGTCATGCAGGGGCCGGATGTCTTGCTGGAACCCGAATGCTATGCCACGCTGGCGCTGGTCGTCCACGAACTGGTGACCAACAGCGCCAAATACGGGGCACTCTCGGACAGCGGCCTGGTTACAGTGACCTGGTCGGTGGACGACCAGGAGCGTCTGGCCATCGAATGGCGCGAAAACGGTGGCCCTCCGGTCAAGCCGCCACTGCGGCGCGGCTTCGGCTCAACCATCATCGAGCGCACGGTGCCTCACGATCTCGGCGGCGAAGCGCGGGTGGATTATCATGTCGCGGGACTGACCGCGCGCTTCGTCATTCCAAGCCGCTATTTCAGGCTGGACTCGACGGCCGCGTTGCCCTTCGCGGCGAAGGTGGACTTGCAACTGGCAACCGGCGAACGCGAAGAGAGTGCCAGCGGTCTCCCCGGCCATGTACTGCTGGTTGAAGACAGCCTGATCATCGCGCTCGACGCCGAAGAAGCACTTCAGTCTGCCGGAGTCGCAACTGTTACGGTGGTTTCCACAGTGAACCAGGCGCTGCTCGTCCTGGAGTCAAAAAAAATCGATGCGGCGCTTCTTGATATCAATCTTGGCAACCAGCTCAGTCTGCCGGTTGCCGAGGAATTGCTCAGGCGCGCAATTCCTTTCGCCTTTGCCACCGGCTATGGCGACCAAATCGATTTCGGTGATCAGTTCGCTGCGGTGCCGGTCCTCCAAAAGCCCTATAGGCGCGACCAGATTCTGGAGATTTTGCTCGGATTTAAGCTGCAAGCTGCGGATTAACCTGGATTTAGGGCAGGTCACCTCCCGTGCGGAACTGCTTCCAGTTACGCGGGTTTACCCTGCACCAGGCGTAGTAGACCAGTATCGGCTTGGCCACTGGTGACCGCTGGGACAGGCGAGGCGAGCATGGCTAAATCCCGTATTAAAAGCAGTTTGGAGGACGGCGCTAGCCGCGAACGTGAGACCGGTTCGCGGTCCGAGGGCTCTGCGGTGGGCGCATTCATCATGTTGCTTATCGCCTCCGGCATCGCTGCGGTTTCCTTCTTCCTCGCGAGCCCGGACCGGTCGCTTGACGACAGCGCGATGCCCCAGGTCCGGGTGATTCTGCAATAATTCCTCTATCGCCCGCGGGATGTTGCTGCAGTCTGCATCTGCCGCGACTTAGCTTTCCGCCTCCGCTCTACGTTGAAATTTTAGGGAACCGGGTTCGGGATGGGGGCGTTGCTCATTGATAATTAAGGACAGACACAGTGGCATTTACGCAATTAAGTTCCCCCATCCCGGTCTATGTCGTTGAAAAGGGCAAAGCGATGGCCTTTGCCGTGATTGATTATGGGCCGGAGCACAATCTGGTATGGGTTAGCGCTATCGACGATACGGGCGAAGTGTGGTGCGTACCCAATCCGAAAATCCGCATGCAGGCGATTTGGACGCTGGAGCGTGGGCGATCATCGGCAGAAATGGAAGAACGCGCTAGCTCTGACGCGCAGTCGGCTGCAGAATTCTGGCCTCGGTCTACAGAGCCTGTCCCGATTAACCGCAGTCAATAATGCTTTGCGGCTGAATGCTACTGACGTGAATCAAGGCGGCAATTCCTAATGTAATGTTAGGCAGCGATCCGATTAATGCCCCGTGCATTGGCCACGTTTTTCAATTCTGCAAACAGAGTCTGCAAGGCACCGCCGACGATTACGAAATCATGGCGCGAATCTGGCAGTTGGCCGTCTTCAAGCACTTTTTCGATGGCAATACGTGCCCGGCAAATCCGGCTTTTCACCGTACCTTGCGCGATACCGCAGATTTCAGCGATTTCCTCATACGACATGCCGCCAACCCCCGCGAGGATGAGAACTTCCCGCTGATTTTCCGAAAGCAGGTCGAAGGCGCGCAGT
>JANONQ010000165.1:0-2704 GCA_031420935.1 Novosphingobium sp.
TGGCATGCCGAAACATGGCACGAGAGGCTTTACGGAACAGCCTAACTTGAACCAAGAGCTCGTCGCGATTGAGCAAACGCTAGCACAAGTGGAATCGACAGAAGCGCTACGACGCGACACAAACCAGCGGGAGTCGGAACGCGCGGAGCATGATGATGCTGCCTATTGGTCGCGGCGCTTCAACACGTCCCTAGCCATTGGCAACGGTGCGGGCTTTGCGCTCGTCACTGGATCCCTTCTTCAATCGCAACATCTCGACCAAGCCCTCGTGTTCGCCTGGGCTCCGATGTGCTTCTTCGGGCCGGGCCTACTATTCGCTGGCATACTTCCGTGGATGCTATGGGCTCAGCGGCGCTATCCTAGCTCCCGCATTGCTCTGTGGGCTAGTCGCTCGCTTCAATCAATTAGCTACGATTTAGTGATTCTCTGCTTCGCATGTGTGGAGCGGAGGCGAGGATGGCGGCGAGGCGCGGGGCGGTAAAGAAGTATGTGGTGAGGCTGAGCGGGGAGGAACGTGCGCAGCTTGAAGCTCTGATCGGTAAGGGCAAGAGCGCGGCGCGGCGGCTGACGAAGGCGCGTATCCTGCTGAAGGCCGACGTCTCGCAAGTCGGCGGGGGCTGGAGCGACATCGAGATCGTTCGAGCCCTGGAGGTCAGCATCTGCCTGGTTCAACGCACGCGCCGGCAACTGGTCGAGCAGGGGCTGGAGGCGGCGTTGAATCGTAAGCTGCGGGCCACGTCGGCGGTGACGCCGATCTTCGACGGCGAGACGCAAGCCAAGCTGACGGCGCTGGCCTGCTCGACGCCGCCGCAAGGCTACGCGCGCTGGAGCTTGCGGCTGCTGGAGCAGAAGGTGGTCGAGCTGGGCATCGTCGAGCGCGCCAGCGACTCGACGATCGGCCGGGTGCTAAAAAAAACGCGCTCAAGCCCCACCGCCGACAGTGCTGGGTCATCCCGCCCAAGGCCAACGCCGCCTTCGTAGCGGCGATGGAGGACGTGCTGGAGGTCTATACGCGGCCGCGCGATCCCAACCGGCCGCTGGTCTGCCTGGACGAGACCTCCAAGCAGCTCATCGCCGAGACGCGCCCGCCCATCCCGATGAAGCCGGGGCGTGTGGCCCGCTGCGACTACGAGTACGCGCGCAACGGCGTGGCCAACCTGTTCATGCTGTTCGCGCCGCTCGAAGGCTGGCGCCACGTCGCCGTCACCGACCGCCGGGCCGCCACCGACTACGCCCAGGTCCTGAAGGACATCTCCGACATCCACTTCCCCGCCGCCGCCAAGATCGTCCTGGTCCAGGACAACCTCAGCACCCACACCAAGGCTGCGCTCTACGAGACCTTCGCACCCGCCGAGGCGCGACGGCTGGTCGAGCGCTTCGAATGGCGCTACTCGCCAAAGCACGGCAGCTGGCTCAATCTGGCCGAGTCCGAACTCGGCGTCCTCGCCTCCCAGTGCCTTGATCGCCGCATCGCCGACAAGCAGACCCTCATCGACGAGGTCGCCGCCTGGGAGCGCCATCGCAACGCTCACCACGCCAGGGCCGACTGGCACTTCACCACCGACGCCGCCCGCGTCAAGCTCAAGCACCTATACCCAGTGCTTTGAATGAATCAGGCGACTAGATCGAGCGTCGACCTCTTACGAAGTGCAACACCACCAGGACGACCGCGATCACAAGGGCGACATGGATCGCCGCACTGGTGATGTGGAAGGCGAAGAAACCCAATAGCCAGAGGACCACCAGGACAACGGCGAGCGTCCCAAGCATGTGACGACCTTTCGACACGGCCAGCGATCGCGCTGCCGTTCTGACCATCAAATGCGCAGCTGCGGTGAAGGTTCCGCGCGGCGCGACGGGGGCTGCTAGAGCTGCGCCGGCCATGATCTGCATCAAGGTCGCCGCCGCTGCGGGCGCCAGGGTGGGGTTGACGTGTCGCGCGGGAGTCTGCAGCCCTGATGTCCGCAAGCGCGCCTCTGATTGCGAGTACGACGCGTATGGACCGGACGCACCTAGAGCAAGCCGCGCGATATAGGAATCACGCGACTTGGTCTAGATTTTTGTTTTCGCTCCGTTTTTGCGGAAAACCGGTCCCCACTTTTCCGCACGGTGCTCCAGACCCTGCCGGGGCTCGCCGAACCGGACCGCGCGGCAAGGCCCAGATGGATGGCCCCATTCAGGTGCGGGTCCAAGACATTGGACAGATCTTTCATACGCTTGACCCGCTGCCCTTTCGTGAGCGCGACCTCGACGCGGGGGTCGAGGAATACATTGTCGGCTGGGCGGGCGAGATCGCTGGACAACGTCCGATCTCCATCATCGTTCACCTGCCCACGGCCGAGGCGCAGCGGAGCGAGGCGCAGCACATCGAAGAGGCGATGCGGAACTATTTCGCCTATCGCGCGGAAGTCCTGGGCTGGGACCTCCGAGACCTCTTCCGAACGGGCCGGGCATCCCTTGCGATCGGCCTGGCGGTCCTGGCGGCCTGCATCGTCCTCGGAAAGGCGGCCAGCGGAGTCCTTGGGACGGGCTACCTGGGGCGCTTCTTTACCGAAGGTCTGATCATCCTGGGCTGGGTCGCCAACTGGCGACCTGGGTAATTTGTCCTCTATTCCTGGTGGCCGATCGTACGGCGAAGAATCCTGTACCTCCGTCTCTCCGTCGCTCAGGTGAGAAACGTCTCCTAGGCCTTGCCGGCCGGGAT
>JANONQ010000166.1:0-1727 GCA_031420935.1 Novosphingobium sp.
GAAAACACCTATGGCTCCGCCTTCTACATGGCGACGGGCTTCCACGGCTTTCACGTTCTTGTCGGCACGATCTTCCTGATCGTCTGCCTCAAGCGCACCTATAACGGCGACTTTACCCCGCGCCAGCATTTCGGCTTCGAAGCAGCGGCGTGGTACTGGCATTTCGTCGATGTCGTCTGGCTATTCCTGTTCGTTGCCATCTATGTCTGGGGCGGGTGGGGCTACCCGGTCCACTGATGAGCGGCAACGCATCTGACACGAAGGGGCAGCCGGGCATCGCTTCGGCTGCCCTTTTCGGATTGTGCCCGATGTGCGGCGCGCGCGGTCTGTTCGATGGGCCGACGAAATTTGCCCCGCGCTGCCGGATCTGCGGCCTCGATTTTGCCCGTTTCAATGTCGGAGACGGCCCCGCCGCCTTCATCACGCTGATCGTCGGCGCGGCTGTAACCGGCCTCGCTATCTGGCTTGAGCTTAGCTGGCAGCCGCCGTTCTGGGTGCATGTTCTGCTGTGGGTGCCGCTGACGGTGGTGGCAGTGATCTGGGGCCTGCGCGCGGGCAAGGCGGCGCTGCTGGCGGCGGAGTTTCAGAGGAAGGCCGGCGAGGGGCAGATCAGGGACTGATGCTGCGCCGCCTGCCATTGCTCCCGACCATAGTGGTGCTCGCTGCGGTCGCGGTGATGATCCGCCTTGGCTTCTGGCAGCTTGACCGGATGCACCAGAAGGAGGCGCTGCTGGCGCGCTATGCGGCGGCGCGCAGTCTTTCGTCCGATGTGCCCTATCCGCGGGGTGCGGACGAGCGTGAGCGGGCGCTGTACCGGCATAGTAGCCTCATTTGCAGCGGCGAGGTCACCAGTGTTCCCAAGGCCGGCCGCAATGATCGCGGCGAGACCGGCTGGGCCCATGTCGCACCCTGCGCGCGCAGCGATGGTGCCGCCGCCGAAGTGGTGCTGGGCTGGTCTCGCGATCCCGCGCCGGTTCGCTGGACGGGGGGCGAGGTCTCCGGCTTCGTGGCGCCCGGCGGCGCGCTTGGCTCTCGGCTGATAATCGCACCCCCGCGCGCCGGCCTCACCGCCAACGCCGTGCCCGATCCCCGCGACATTCCGAACAACCATTTGTCGTATGCGGTCCAGTGGTTTCTGTTCGCGGCGACGGCGCTGATAATCTATGCTCTGGCAGTGCGGCGGAAGTTGCGCGAATCCTGATCCTTGCCGGTCCGGGGAGGATTGCCACCTGCATCGCACCCGGCTAACCGCCCGCCAATGGAATACATCAGCACTCGCGGGAGCGCCCCGGCGCTCGATTTCGCCGGCGCGACGCTGGCGGGCCTTGCCTCCGACGGCGGTTTGTATCTGCCGCACAAATGGCCGCGCTTTACCGCGGGTGAAATCGCCGCGATGGCCGGGCTGCCCTATGCCGAGCTTGCCGCAAGGGTCATGCAGCCGTTCGTCGGCGACAGCCTCACGCCCGAGCGCCTGCGCGAACTCACAACTGTCGCCTATGGGCGCTTCGCCCATGCCGCCGTCACACCGCTCAAGCAGCTGGACGAGCAGCACTGGCTTCTGGAGCTGTTTCACGGGCCGACGCTGGCGTTCAAGGATGTCGCGTTGCAACTTCTCGGCCTGCTGTTCGAGGAGTTCCTCAGCCGGGGCACGGAAAACCTGACGATTGTCGGCGCGACATCGGGCGACACCGGCTCGGCCGCGATCGATGCGGTGGCGGGCCGCGCCA
>JANONQ010000167.1:0-2973 GCA_031420935.1 Novosphingobium sp.
TATCGAGACGATGCAGATCGACAAGGCGAAGATCCGCGAAGTCATCGGCACCGGCGGCAAGGTGATTCGCGAGATCGTCGCCGAAACCGGCGCCAAGGTCGATATCGACGACGAGGGCCTGATCAAGCTCAGCAGCTCCGATCCGGCGCAGATCGAAGCTGCGCGGGCCTGGATTCTCGGCATCGTCGAGGAAGCCGAAGTCGGCAAGATCTACAACGGCAAGGTCGTCAACATCGTCGATTTCGGCGCTTTCGTGAACTTCATGGGCGGCAAGGACGGGCTCGTCCATGTCTCCGAAATGAAGAACGAACGGGTCGAGCGTCCGGGCGATGTCGTGTCCGAGGGCATGGAAGTGAAGGTCAAGGTGCTCGAGATCGACCCGCGCGGCAAGGTTCGCCTGTCGATGCGGGTGGTCGATCAGGAAACCGGCGAGCCGCTCGAAGATACCCGCCCGGCGCGTGAGCCCCGCGCCGACCGGCCCGGCGGCGACCGGCCCGGCGGTGACCGCGGGGACCGTCGTCCCAGCGGCAACCGTGACCGCGGCCCCCGCCGCGAAGGCGGCGGCGACCGTGACCGTGGTCCGCGCCGTGAAGGCGGCGACCGAGGCCCGCGCCCTGAGCGCCAGGAAAGCTCCACCGAAAGTGTCGGCGGCGGCAACCCCGACCATATGCCCGCGTTCCTGCGGAATGACGACTGAGCTATTGAAACTTAGTGATTAGTACGGGGCCGCGAGCAATCGCGGCCCTTTTGTTTGCAATTTTGCCGAAGGGATCTGTTTTCCAGCAAAAGCTGCTGGCCATGCCAGAACCGTGACTGCGGAAAATCGCTTCGGCTTTGTCGCTGACGTCAACTCTTCAGCCGCAACTCGCCCATAAAATCCCGCTTGCCGACCGGCAGGCCCTGGTTGCGCAACACGCCATAGGTGCTTGCCGCGTGAAAATAGAAGTTGGGCATCGAGAAGGTCAGCAGGAAATCCTCGGCAGTGAAGTCCATTCGCCGCGTGCCGAATTCGAAGCGCATGTCGCGGCCGATCATGGCATCGATTTCGGCGGGATCGACAGCTTCCAGCATGGCCCGTGCATCGGCGATTTCCGCCTTGATCGAGGCGAAGTCTAGCGGGGCGGGTTCGATCTGCGGTCCGAATACCCCCGCCCGCACGCCAATTATCGCCCTTGAGGAGTGATGGGCGCATTGGGACACCTGCTTGGCGAAAGGCCACATATCAGGCGCGAGGGCGGCACCGGTCAGCGCTTCGTCGGCGAGGCCTTGTTCCCCGCAATGCGCCTCTGCCTTGTCGATCAGCCTGGCGATCGAGGGCAAAATCTGAAGGTAGGCGGCGACGGTAGCGTGATAAAGCGAAAAGGCCATGAACGGCTCCCCTGGGTTGGATAACCCGGCGGAGGTTACGTCAATGTGCTTGGCGCTGTAAACCGCTCAGGCTGCTGCCGCTATGCCCTTGCCATCCGCAAGTTCGATCCGGTTGCGCCCTGCCGCTTTCGCGCAATAAAGCGCTTCGTCCGCCGCCTTGAGCGAATCGCGATAATTGGCATGGGCAAAGACATCTGCGATGCCGCCGGAAAAGGTGATCTTGCCGAACGGGACGTCGGTGGCGCGGTTTACCAGCCGCCGCTCGGCCATGGTCTCGCGGGCGCCGTCGAGCACCGCCCAGGCTTCCTCCAGCGATTTACCGCGAAACAATACGACGAATTCTTCGCCGCCGTGGCGGGCGACGTGGCATTTGTCGCCGGAAATCTTGGCCAGCGTATTCGCGACGACCTTCAGCACCCGGTCTCCGGCTTCGTGGCCATGAGTATCGTTGATCTTCTTGAAATGATCGATGTCGCAAAAGGCGACACTCAGCAATTCGCCGGTTTGACTGGCCGCCGCGAGTTCGTTTTGCAGCACGCTGTCAAAGGCGCGGCGGTTGGGCAGTCCGGTGAGATGGTCTTGATCCGCCGAGCGCCGGGCTTCTTCGAGGCTCGATTGCAACGCCCGCGTCTGCATTTCGCTGCGGTTCATTTCCTGTTCGATATGACGGGTGCGCTCGAGCATTACCCGGGCGATGGTGGCGAGTTCGGAGATGACCACGCCGGCCTTGCTGACCTGCTCCAGTTCGCCGACATGCGCTTCCAGGGCAGAGTTGTATTCGCTGGTGACCGAACGCGCTGCGCTGGTGGTCAGGGTGAATTCCGCGAGGCTCGAATCGAGCTTGGTCATCAGCGCATTGAGCATCGCCGAACCGTCTTCGCGGCCGTCGCTGCGGCCTGATTCCTCCAGCCATTCGAGTGTAACCGGCTCGCGCGCGGCGACCCGCCCTTCGATCCGGGCGGAGAGGCGCTGGTCCGCACCGGTAATCGCATCATGCGCAATCGCCAGCGTATAGGGGCTGACTTTAAGCCGGTGGGTGACGAGAAAGCTGGCGATATCCGTCAGCAGCTGGCGCCGCCGACGCTCTCGCGGATCGAGAGCAACGTCGCGGACCCCGCAATCCGCTTGGGAGGTGGGCTGGGGCGGCGTAGGGCCGCGCAAGCCAAGCCAGCGGAGAATACCGCCATGCTCACGGGCGAATTGGGGATCGTGTGCGGTCATGCCGATGGTTAACGTCGATATGACGCGGCTTTTAAGGGCGGGCGAAAAATTGCTCTCGCTGCGCATGCCACGTCCCAATGAACAGAACCCATGAAGCCGCACCTCCTGAAGAAGGGCTAAAAGAGAAGGCTTCAACCCTTCCCGGCGAATGCCGGCTTACCGCCAGCGCAGCCGATCGCGGCCCAGCTGGTCGACGCGGGTTACCCCCATCAGTTTCATGCCGCGCTCGATCTCGTCCTTGAGCAAGGCGATGGCGCGCTCGACCCCGGCCTGCCCGGCGGCGGCAAGGGCATAAAGATACAGCCGCCCGCCCGAGGCGCAGTTCGCCCCCGCAGCCAGCGCCTTGAGCACATGGCTGCCCCGCCGCACGCCCCCGTCGCAGAT
>JANONQ010000168.1:0-1584 GCA_031420935.1 Novosphingobium sp.
TGGCGCCCCTCGACCGCGATTGAAGAATGCTAATGCTTACATGCGAGCGGGTATGGCAGCCCCGGCAAGCAGATGTCATTCCAAGCATTGACCGGCGCGACGGGAGAATGTCGGCAATGGGGTCGTAAGCGGACGCCCGGCTGGCGCAGGACGTCGGCCATCAGCAGGTCGGCGACGGTGAAGCGCCCGGCGGCGAGCCATTCACGCGTCGCCAGTACGCGTTCGAGCTGGCCGAGCCGCTTGCCGACCCACCCGGTCAGTTCCTTGCTGTCGCCGCCGGTGATGCCGAGGAACCACCACGGCAGCGTGACGATCTCGATCGAATTGAGCGCGGCGAACAGCCACTGCACCGTCTCCGCCTCGCCCGCCGGATCGCGCGGCATCAGCGTGTCGCACTTGCGCGCCAGATGGAGCAGCCCGGCGCCGCTCTCGAACAGTTCGACATCGCCGTCGCTCAGGAACGGCACCTGCCCGAACGGCTGCTGCTCCAGATGATTGCTCTCGCGCCCGTCGAACGGGACGGTGCGGACGGTGTAGGCCAGCCCAGCCTCCGCGCACGCCCACCGCAACCGCAGATCACGAACGAACCCACGCGGCATTTCGGGCACCCAGTCGTAAGTCCAGATGGTGAGGGTGGTCATGGGTAACCTCACTTTGCCGCCACCTCACGGCTGGAATGGGGTGGGAAGCGGACACTGCCCTTCTAGAAAACTCGGGGCCAACATCTAAGGTTCATGCGTTGGGGCTCTGACAGGACGGCATCTCGAAAGGACTACCCCATGTACAAACTATTACTCGCGGCAGGCGCCGCCTCGCTCGCTCTCGCGGCTCCCGCTGCGGCCGACCCCGGCAAGAACCAGGGCCAGGGCAAGCAGGCCAAGCATAGCCAGACAATGCACCAAGGCCAAGGTAAGCATCAAGCCAAGCATTCCAGGCACGCGTACCAGGGCCGTACCACCGCCAATTACTGGGGCAACCGCTCGTGCCCGCCAGGCCTCGCCAAGAAAAATAATGGCTGCTTGCCGCCAGGCATCGCCAAGCGCAGCTTTAATGTCGGTGACCGCTGGAACGGGAATTACAGCCAGTGGAGTTACAGTCAAGTTCCGACGGATTGGCGAAACCAGTATAATCTGGATTCTGACAACCGTTATTATTACCGCAACGGCTATCTCTACAGCGTCGACCCGAAGACTCGCCTGGTCGAGTCGGTCATTCAGGCGCTGATCCGCTAACGTTACGGCTACTGAACTCAGCTAGGGGCCGTCCTTTGGGGCGGCCCTTATCGCGGGACGGACCCAACTGCCCTGTTCCTTGCGCAACCACGGGGGTGAATTCGTCGACGGCGGCATTTGCTGAGATCGCCTTTTGCAGCCGCTGACTGTCCATAAGCGCCGGCGCCCCCTCAGCCTCGAGTTCCGGGAATGTCTGCAATGGGGTCGTTAGGAGATCGGCAGAAGTCAGCGGAGGAAGGCGCTTGGCCCGTCAGCCTCCCTCGCTTTTAACTTTCCTACATCGCCCCATTCGCGCTTAACCTCGCGGATGAAGCGCCATCCGCCCCGCAAGCCCGCCCATCACGCGCGGGTG
>JANONQ010000169.1:0-1531 GCA_031420935.1 Novosphingobium sp.
ATCGACCTCACCGAGATGGGCCCGCATGTCGAACGCGAGCTGGCGCTGGTGAAGGTTGCAGGCACGGGCGACAACCGGGTCGAGGCGCTGCGCCTGTGCGACGTGTTCCGCGCCAAGGTCGTCGATACCACGACCTCAAGCTTTATTTTCGAGCTGACCGGTACGCCAGACAAGATCGACAGCTTCATCGCGCTGATGCGCGAGCTGGGGCTGGTCGAGGTTGGCCGCACCGGGATTGTTGGGATGATGCGGGGAAGCGGCGCCGCGTGAACGATGATTTTGACCACGACTTGCAAAGCATGGATCGCGCGATGCTTGTCGCGGAAGCCAAGCGCCTGCGCGTGGGTATCCGCGCGCATCGCGATAGCTCTGGACATGAACTGTGCTGGCATCACCCGCAACTTTGGGGTCTGCTGCCCGAGAAAATTCCAGCGCAGGTTGTGGTACCTGCATGGGCGCCGTTTCTGCGGGGGTGCGTAAAATATCGCGAGGCGCTCGACAGAGAACTGCCTGACAGCCCTCGCACCGATTGTGAACTAGGAGAAACCAAGTGAAAGTCTATTACGACGCCGATTGCGACATCAACCTGATCACGGCGAAGAAAATCGCCATTGTCGGCTATGGCAGCCAGGGCCACGCCCATGCGCAGAACCTGCGCGATTCAGGAGTCAAGAACGTCGCGGTCGCGCTGCGTCCGGGTTCGGCGACCGGTCAGAAGGCGGAAGGCGCCGGCTTCAAGGTGATGGCGAACAGGGATGCAGCCGCCTGGGCCGACATCGTCATGATCCTCGCCCCCGACGAGCATCAGGCGGCGATCTGGGCCGACGACGTCAAGGATAGCCTCCGCCCCGGCTCGGCCCTCGCCTTTGCCCACGGCCTCAACATCCACTTCGGCCTGATCGAGGCGCCCAAGGATATCGACGTCATCATGATCGCGCCGAAGGGCCCCGGCCATACCGTCCGCAGCGAATATGTTCGCGGCGGCGGCGTACCGTGCCTGATTGCGATCCACCAGGACGCCACCGGCAATGCCCATGACGTCGCGCTGGCCTATGCTTCGGGCGTCGGCGGCGGCCGTTCGGGCATCATCGAGACCAACTTCCGCGAGGAATGCGAAACCGATCTGTTCGGCGAGCAGGCGGTGCTGTGCGGCGGCCTCACCCATCTGATCCAGGCCGGCTTCGAAACCCTGACCGAGGCCGGTTACGCCCCGGAAATGGCCTATTTTGAGTGCCTCCACGAGGTCAAGCTGATCGTCGATCTGATGTATGAGGGCGGCATTGCCAACATGCGCTATTCGATCTCCAACACCGCCGAATACGGCGACATCACCTCCGGCCCGCGCATCATCACGTCCGAAACCAAGGCCGAAATGAAGCGCGTGCTGGCGGACATCCAGTCAGGCCGCTTCGTCAAGAACTTTGTCCTGGATAACCGCGCCGGCCAGCCCGAACTCAAGGCCAGCCGCAAGGCCGCCGCCGCCCATCCGATCGAACAGGTCGGCGAAAAGCTGCGCGCGATGATGCCGTGG
>JANONQ010000170.1:0-6181 GCA_031420935.1 Novosphingobium sp.
CTATGGCGGCGGCCCGTTCGAATATATGGATGTCTTGCGCGACTGGATTGCCGGCCCCGATCTCGACAGAGACCTTGACCTGCAGAAACGCGCCGGACCGTGAGCCCGGGGACCATTGGGCGAGGAATTGAAGTAGCGGAAGGGGCTGGCTGGTTTGCGAGGTCGAGGCGTGCATTTTGCTCTGACCATGCCCTCTCTTCCCCTCTGTTGTCACACAAATGTAACAACCATCCAGCATCGGAGTTGCGGACAACAGCCGTCAAGGAATGGTTATGGATAATGGGGCGGATCAGTCGGTTAGCCGCGGGCCGGCGAAGTCCGAGGCCCCCTTCTTCAACCGCGAACTGAGCTGGCTGTCGTTCAATCTTCGCGTCCTCGCCGAAGCACGCAATCCCGACTATCCGCTGCTGGAAAGGCTTCGCTTCCTGTCGATTTCAGGCAGCAACCTCGATGAATTCATGTCGGTGCGCGTCGCTGGTCTTGCCGGGCAGGCCCGGCGCCAGATCGAGGAAGTGTCGA
This sequence comes from Novosphingobium sp., assembly GCA_031420935.1. Taxonomy (GTDB): domain Bacteria; phylum Pseudomonadota; class Alphaproteobacteria; order Sphingomonadales; family Sphingomonadaceae; genus Novosphingobium. Next base: position 520 of record JANONQ010000170.1, read on the forward strand.
TCGACGGACGGACCCCATCGCAACAGCTTGTCGCCATCCGCGACGCTGTCCTGGCGCTCGAATCGGAGCAGCAGGAGGTCTGGCGCGGGTTGCGCGAACAGCTGGCAGCCGCGGGCGTTTCCCTGGTGGGCGACCAGATGCTCGACGACCGGGTGACCCACTGGCTCGGCAATTATTTTGTAACCCACATCGTGCCGGTCATTACGCCCCAGGCCATCGATCCGGCACATCCGTTCCCCTTTGTCGCGAGCCAGGGGATGGGGGTGCTGTTTTCGCTGGTCCGCATCGCGGACGGCGCGCGGGTAATGGAGATGGTGCTCATCCCTGTCGCCCTGCCGCGCTTTATCCGGGTTTCAGGCGATGCGGCGCTCTACATCGCCATCGAGGACTTGCTTTGCCGCCATGCCGAGCTGCTGTTTCCGGGCTTCACTGTCGAAGGAAGCGGCGCCTTTCGGGTGTTGCGCGATAGCGATATCGAGATCGAGGAAGATGCCGAGGATCTCGTCCGGCATTTCCGCACCGCCATCCAGCGCCGCCGCAGGGGCAAGGTGATCCTGTTGCAGTTGCAGGAGAATTTCGATCCCGCTGCCGAAGCATTGCTGCGCGATCAGCTGGGGCTGGACCATGCGATGGTGATCAAGACCGATGGCTTGATCGGCATCAGCAGGCTTGCGGCGCTGGTCGAAGAAGACCGGCCCGATTTGAAGTTCGAGCCCTACAGTCCGCGCTATCCCGAACGCATCCTGGCTCACGACGGCGATTGCTTTGCAGCGATCCGCGAGAAAGATATCGTCATCCACCATCCCTACGAAAGCTTCGAGGTCGTGGTCGATTTCCTGCGCCAGGCGGCATTGGATCCCGAGGTCGTCGCGATCAAACAAACGCTTTACCGCGCGGGCAAACAATCCGCTGTGATCGCAGCGCTAATTACGGCGGCCGAGGCGGGCAAGTCGGTCACCGCCGTGGTCGAACTCAAGGCGCGGTTCGAGGAGGAGCAGAATTTGCTCTGGGCCTCGCAGCTTGAGCGCGCCGGGGTCCAAGTGATTTATGGCTTCGTCAACTGGAAAACCCACGCCAAGATTTCGATGGTCGTGCGGCGCGAAGGCGATGGCTATAGGACATACTGTCATTTCGGGACAGGAAACTACCACCCCGTCACCGCCCGCACCTACACCGATCTCAGCTTCTTTACCGCCGATCCCAAAGCCGGACGCGACGCCACGCGGGTGTTTAATTTCATCACCGGCTATGTTGAGCCAACCGGCACCGAATTTCTGGCGATTTCTCCATTAGCGCTGCGTGAAAAGCTATACGAATGCATCGATGGCGAGATCGCTAGTGCGAAGGAGGGTAAACCGGCGGCGATCTGGGCAAAGCTCAATTCGCTGACCGATGCCGATCTTATCATGTATCTCTACAAAGCCAGCGCGGCCGGGGTCGAGATCAATTTGGTGGTACGCGGGATCTGCTGCCTTCGTCCGGGCGTGCCGGGCTTGTCGGAAACGATTATGGTCAAGTCGATTATCGGCCGGTTTCTCGAGCACAGCCGAATATGGGCTTTCGCTCGCGGTGCCTCACTGCCCAACAAGAAGGCGCTGGTCTTCATTTCCTCGGCGGACGGCATGTCGCGCAATTTCAACCGGCGGGTCGAAGTCCTCGTGCCGATCACGAACCCCACGGTTCATCAGCAGGTACTGGATCAGGTCATGCTGGCCAATCTGCTCGACACCGAGCAAAGCTGGCTGCTGGGGCCGGATGGGATTTACAGCAGGATGGAAACGGTCGATGAGCCATTCAATCTGCATCGCTATTTCATGACCAATCCGTCACTATCGGGCCGTGGGGCGGCGCTGGACGCTGGACGGCAAGTACCAAAGCTGGCTCTGCAAAGTGGCGCAAATTGATCGCGAATTGCTTATGAACGTGCATGACCGGAACGGTAGCCCCCTGCAGCCCACACGCGCGATCATCGATATCGGCTCCAATACTGTCCGCCTCGTTGTCTATGGCGGACCGGCCCGCGCGCCGGTCATTCTGCATAACGAAAAAGTCACGGCCCAGCTTGGCCGGGGACTCGGCAAGCGGCCGGGCGAAGCCGGCATGCTTGCCGAAAAGGCAATGACGCCAGCGCTCGCCGCACTCGCGCGTTACGCCGCTCTGATCCGGATACTGGATGTTCCGCAAGTCGACGTGGTGGCAACGGCAGCCACTCGCGATGCGGCCAATGGAGAGGCGTTCCTTGACCAGGTTCGCGCCCTTGGCCTCAAACCGAGGCAGCTTTCGGGCGAAGAGGAAGCCTTGACCAGCGCCATGGGGGTCATGGCCGCGTTCCCGGGGGCGAAGGGAGTAGTTGGCGACCTCGGCGGGGGCAGCCTTGAACTGGTCGACATAGACGGCGATAGCTGCGAGCACGGCGTCAGCATGCCCCTCGGCACGCTTCGGCTGCCGCAATTTCGGGTGGATGGACCCGCAAAATTTGCGGCGGAGGTCGCCAGGACGCTGAGCAGGGCGCAGTGGAAAGGAGGCAAAGGACTGCCACTCTTTCTTGTCGGGGGCGCGTGCCGCGCTGTCGCCCGCTATGCGATGCATGCAGCGCGCTGGCCGCTTGACGACCCCCACGGCTTTGAACTGGCTCCTGAAAGGGCAATCGAACTGTTCCGGTCGCTGATGGATGGGAGCAACGTTCTGGCTCAAGTACCTGGCCTTTCAGCCTCTCGACTTGCCAGCCTGCCCGATGCGGCTGCTTTGCTTGCAATTCTGATTGGAGAAATCCAGCCATCTCGCCTGATATTCTCTTCCTGGGGATTGCGTGAAGGGCTCGCCTACCGTCACCTCAACAAGGCAGCCCGCACCCAGCATCCGCTCTTGGCTGGGGTATCGGCCTTTATCGAAAACCATGGCACTTCCTCTGCAGTGGCAGCGATGGTGGCCGGCTGGACCGCAGCTGCGAATCCGGTTGACGGCCGGGGCAAGGAGCATTTGCGGCTGGCGGCAACGATGCTGGCGCTCGCCTCCCGGCGGATCGAACCCAATTTACGCGCCGAGCATGCCGCTGACTGGGCATTGCGAAAGCGCTGGATCGGCGTGGATGCCGAAGGACGTGCCATGCTGGCGGTAGCTTTGCTGGCCGATAGCGGCCGCTCGGCGCTCCCCGCGGCACTTGGCAGGCTGGCGCCCGAGGCAAGCCTGCGCGAAGCACTTGCCTGGGGCCAGGCCATAAGGCTATGCCGCCGCCTCAGCGCAGGCACATCCGAGGCGCTGTCGAACAGCTGGCTCGGCGTGAAGGGCGGCGCTTTGCTCCTTGCTGTCCGGGAACCGCTGACCGCGTTGTACAACGACAGCATTGAAAAAAATCTGCGGACCCTGGCGGACACGCTCGCGCTGCGACCCGCATTCGTGGCGATTGCTGCTGATGCCGGCTTGCCCGGAAGCTCAACCGGATAATCGCGGATCGGTTGCAACAGGAGCGACCGGGTTGCTTCGACCTCCGCAATCCCGTGCCGACCTTCCAGCCTGTCGAATTCGCTGCCGCGCGGTGCATAAATGACCGATAAAGCTGGCGGGTATGGTGTCACGGAAGTTACTCCATAGCGTCATACTGGTGCAATCTGCCTCGTCTAGTCTCAGTTAAACGGACAGGGACAGATCCGATGTTGTTTGAACATCTCGATACCAAGACAAGTGCGCCGACCGATACCGGGCGCAACGGGAAAATACCCGATTGGCTTGATTTGCCCGATCCTAAGGAGTTTCGCCCCAAACGCCGCTTTCGTACAGTTTGGATATCGGACATCCACCTCGGGACTGCTGGATGCAAAGCGGCCATGCTGGTCGATTTCCTCCGGTCTATTGAATGCGAGACGCTTTATCTGGTGGGTGACATCGTTGACGGCTGGCGGCTTCGCAAAGGCTGGTATTGGCCGGATGCGCATAACGAGGTGATCCGGCGTGTGCTAAAGATGGCGCATCGCGGCACGAGGGTGGTGTTCGTCGCCGGCAATCACGACGAAATGTTGCGCGACTATGCGGGGTTGACCTTCGGCGGCATCGAACTGGCCCTCGAGGCGATCCATGTCACCGCCGACGGGCGCAAACTGCTCGTCACGCATGGTGACAGTTTCGACGGAGTGGTGCTCTATGCCCGCTGGCTCGCGTTTCTGGGGGACCAGGCCTATGCCATGCTGCTGCGCGCCAACATCTTGTTCAACCGCGTCCGCCGGCAATTCAAGATGCCCTACTGGTCTCTGTCCAGCTACCTCAAACGACGCGTCAAAAATGCGGTTCAATATGTTTCCAGCTTCGAAGAGGCGTTAGCCAACGAGGCGTTGCAGCGAGGGGTCGATGGCGTCGTTTGCGGCCACATCCACTGTGCCGAGATCCGTCAGATAGGCCGTGTTACCTATTTCAACGATGGCGATTGGGTCGAAAGCTGCACGGCGCTGGTCGAGGATGCGCACGGATCGATGCGAATCGTCGATTGGACCGTCGAAATGAATTTGGCCGCTCACAGCAAGGGCTTTGCGGAGATGGAAGCATGAAGATCGCAATCGCAACCGACGCTTGGCATCCGCAGGTCAATGGTGTTGTCCGGACGCTCGGAGCGACAGTGGAGGAACTCGACCGGCGTGACTACGAGGTCGAACTGATTACCCCGCAGCGCTTCGCCACCATCCCGATGCCTGGTTATGCATCGATCCGCCTTGCCATGTTGCCGCGCTTCAGTGCCCGGCGGATGCTCGATGCGTTCCAACCCGACATCGTGCACATTGCCACGGAAGGTCCAGTAGGCTGGAGCGCCAGGGGCTGGTGCAAGGCCCGCCAAATCCCTTTCACCTCCGCATTCCACACCCGCTTTCCCGATTATGCAGCTTTACGCACCGGCATGAGCGCCGACCGGTTCTGGCCAATCATGCGCCGCTTCCACGCTGCGAGCCGAACCGTCCTGGTATCGACCCAAAGTCTCGCGACCGAGTTGGCGGGCCGCGGCATTGCTCACACAAAGCTGTGGAGCCGCGGTATCGATAGGTGGGTGTTCAGGCCGGGGCATGAACTGCACCCGGCAATGGCGGATTTGCCGAGGCCAGTCTTGCTCAATGTCGGGCGGGTCTCCGCCGAAAAGAATCTTGAGGCCTTCCTTTCGTCCAGGGTTGCCGGAAGCAAGGTCGTCGTGGGTGACGGGCCGGCGCTAGCGGAACTGAAGCAGCGCTATCCAGATGTTCTCTTTCTCGGCTTGCTCGCTGGAGAAGAGCTGGCCAGCGCCTATTGCAGCGCCGACTGCTTCATCTTTCCAAGCCGCACGGATACGTTCGGGCTGGTTGTCATCGAGGCATTGGCCTGCGGCCTCCCCGTCGCAGCCTATCCGGTGTCTGGACCGCTGGACATTCTTGGCCCGGAAGGGCGCGGACTCCATAATGAAATGCCGGCGACGATCGGTGTGACTGCCGTTGATCTGGACCAGGCGATCTTGGGTGCGCTCCAGCTTGACCGGCAAGCCGCTGCCGTGTTCGGTGCCCGCCATTCGTGGGAAGCAGCGACCAATCAGTTTCTCGATGCACTGACCCAAGCAGCCGGATCGCACGATAAGGCAAGGCACCTGGAACTGGCCTGATCGCAATCGTCAGGGCTTAACCGGTTTCCACCACGCCGGGGCATCTATAGTCCG
>JANONQ010000171.1:0-2127 GCA_031420935.1 Novosphingobium sp.
AGGCTGGTGGCGAAGACGTGGCCTGCTTGGACAGCCGCGATATAGACCAGCGAATTGGCGCCGATAAGCAAGGCGCTGAGCATAAGCAGGCCAATCAGCCGGGGCTGGGCAATCACCGTACGCAGCTCGCCCCACTGCCGCAGCAAGATGATGATCACCAGACATACCGGCACGGTGAAGACGATACGCCAGCCGACGAAGGCAAAGGGGGGCACCTGGTGGATGAGCAGCAGATAGAGCGGCAGGAGGCCCCAGATCGCATAGGCGCCCAAGGCGTAAATGAGACCGCCGGACGCGGCTGCAGGAAGCTTTTCGGTCATCGAAATTCCAGGGTCTTGAACGACCGAAATCCAAGAGTGGCTATCTTACACGGCACCCGGAGGCTAGTTTTCCGAATTGGATGGTGCAGGTCCGCTGGCAGGCGCACGGAAACCTGCCCCCGGCACTGCCCGGGGTTGCTCCATTTCATTGGAGGCCACTGGATAGGAGCAGTAGTCCGGCGCGTAATAAGCGGTCGGGCGGTGATTGCCGGACAGGCCGATGCCGCCAAATGGCGCCGACGCGGATGCGCCGATGGTTGGCCGGTTCCAGTTGACGATGCCGGCCCGGATCTGCGCCCAGAAGTGGTTGTACTGCTCCGGGGTGCCACCGATCAGCGCAGCGGATAAGCCGAACCGGGTGTTGTTGGCCTCGGCAATGGCTTCGTCGAAATCGTCGACCCGGACGATTTGCAGGATCGGGCCGAACAGTTCGACATCGGGCCGCTCCGCCATGGCGGTGGTATCGATGATCGCGGGCGACAGGAATGGACGATCTTCGCTCGAACGGACGAGGTGCTTGATCGCCTTGCCGCCGTGGCTGATCAGATAGACGAAGCTTTCGCTCAGCCCGTCAGCGGCGGCATTGTCGATCACCGGTCCCATGAACGGAGCAGGCTCGTCAAAGGGTGCGCCGACGATCAACCGGTCTGCCAATTTCTTAACTTCGGTAACAATCGCATCGTACATCGACGCTTTGACAATGAGCCTCCGCGCGGCTGTGCAGCGCTGGCCGGCGGTGATGAAGGCCGACTGTACGACCAGCAGCGCGGCATCGGAAATCTTCGGCGTATCCCACAGCACGATCGGATTGTTGCCGCCCATCTCGAGCGCGACGATCTTGTCCGGGCGGCTGGCGAGCTTGCGGTTGATGGCAATGCCGGCATGGGCTGAGCCAGTGAACAACACCCCGTCAATCCCGTCACACGCGACCAGCGCCTGGCCCTCGGCTGCCCCGCCGATCAGCAGCTGCACCAGTGCCGCGGGGATGCCGGCGCGGTGATAGCACTGCACCAGCAATTGGCCAGTCGCTGGCGCTTTTTCGCTGGGCTTGAATACTATGGCGTTGCCGGCGATCAACGCCGGCACGATATGGCCGTTTGGCAGATGCGCGGGAAAGTTGAACGGACCAAGCACCGCCAGCACGCCATGCGGCTTGTGCCGCAGCGCCATTGTTCCCTGCATCGCATTGTCGAATTTGCGCTGTGGGGTTCGCTCGGCAAAGGCCCTGATTGAAACTTCGACCTTGGCGATTACCGATTCCACTTCGCCGCGCGCTTCCCACAGCGGCTTGCCGGTCTCACGGGCGATCGTGTCGGCAAGCTTTTCGCTGTCCTTACGCACTTCATTGGCGAAGCGGCGGAGCAGTTCCATACGGGTCGAGAGAGGCAGAGCTGCCCAGGCCGGCCAGGCACGGCGGGCGCGGGCGACCACATCATCGACATCGCCGATATTGCCGCGCCATAATTCGGTACCGGTCGCCGGTTCGTAAGAAATGATTTCTGCTTCGCTCACAGGCCGGTTTCAGTCCCAGATCGTTAAATGTCCGCGCTTGGCGGCTCTTGCGACAAAGCGGGCATTATTGGAAGTGTTGCGGTAACGGGATTGCTCGTGTTTCGCTGCCACCGTGCCCGCACGCGGCTGGCGGTTCGCCAAGAGCAGCGCCCAGCCGGGAGATGTCGCCGGTTTTTTCGGCCAGCGGCTGCCAGTCGTCGTCGCGGTCGATCGCCGACCAGATCCGTTCGACTTCGCCCAACACCAGATTGGGAGCACCCGCCTCGCTCCACAGCGGGTGGTCCGGACCCTCGAC
>JANONQ010000172.1:0-3367 GCA_031420935.1 Novosphingobium sp.
GATCGAGCCCGAGCGGCCATGGATCGTCGATTCGGACAAAATGGCGGCCAGCGCCGGTAATACTCCGTTCGACAAGCAGCCCGTGCAAGGACGGGTCAGCGCGCTTTACAAGGGCGGCGCCAGCATCGGATAAACCCAGGCAGGCGCGCGATCTTACCGCCGCCGGGCCAAAGCCGGACCTGAGCCGGCATGCGCCAGCGCAGATTGCGCGCCGGCTGGCACCCGGGTTGCAGCGTAAGCGAAGCAGGCCCCGCCGCGGCTCTTGACCGATGCGCAGGTTCCTGCAGCGGTTCCGGCATCGAAACCGGATGCGGCCACGCGCCAGTAGTTCTTGCCGTCGACCACCGCCGGGGTGATCACCATGCGGTGGCCGCGCAGATTGGGATTGCGGGCGACCAGCAGATCCCAACCGCGGCGCGCGCTTTGCGGGCTAGAGAACGAGCCCAACTGGACCAGATGCGAACCATTCTTGGCGACGAGCTGCGGAGCGACAGCGGCCGGCTTGGCTGCCGGCAAGGCAACGCGAACCGTGCGAGCCGGGCGCTGGCGGCCCTGGACCGGCACTGCGGCCCGGGGGGCCGCAGACGGCGCTGTGAAGGCAGTGGCGAAGGTGTTCTGCACCACGGGCACCGCCTCCGGTGCGGTCGCCGCGAAGGCGGGTGCCGCAGCCGGCATCGGCGCCTCGGCAACCGCAGGCAATTCGGTGCTGGCGGGCAAAAATGTCGGTGCCGGCGATGCAGCTTGCACGGCAAGCCGCTCAACGGCAGGCGAACTGGCCAACGCCAACTGCGCCGGTTGTCCCGGATCGCTGCGCACTGGCGCGCCGAGCAGTCCGGCAACGCGCTGCTGGTAATCTTGCGGCTTGGCCCGCAGCGCCCAGTCGCTGATGCGATCGTCGACCTGGTCCGCGGGAACATCCTGCGCCATCATCGTGCGCGCCTCGCGCCAGCGGCCATCCAGTGCATAGGCGTAGGCCAGGTTCTGACGAAGCTTCGGTGTGTTATCCCCGGCACGCAGGGCATCGGCAAGCAGCGCGACGCCGCGGGTGCTGTCGCCGGCCAAAGCCAGGGCCAGGCCCATGTCGCTCACCGGAATGCTGTCGCGCTGCTGCTCGAGGATTGCCAGGGCTTCACGATCGTGGCCAGCACCAATCTTGGCGAGCGCCAGACTGAGTGCGGTTCGCGGGCTGTTGTCACCGAGCCTGATGCCATCGTCGAATGCGGTGGTGGCGGAATCGAAGCGGCCATCGGCAAGATAGGCAAGGCCCAGCTGGGTGCGCAGCGCCGCACTTTGCGGGTCTTTGACAACGGATTTTTCGGCGCGGGCGACATCACGCTCGCTGTCACGCTTCGACTTTGCGACTTCCCCGGAAGGCGGCGCATCGGCACGCGACAGATGAATGCCGCCAGCGCAGCCGGACAGGACAAAGGCCGCAATTGCGCCAGCAGCGGCGAAACGCAGGGCTTTGGGACGTGAGCGGTATAAGGTCATGTTTAGTCCCCTTTGCGAAAATCAGCGGCGTTTTGCGGCTTCTGCCGCCAACGCGGCGACGTCGGGTAGTTCGGCGATCAGGCGGTCGAGTGCCTCGGTAAGTATCTGCTGGGCGCTGCGGTTATCCAGAGTGCAGGCCAGTCGCAGCCTGAGATGGCGTTCGGCGTCGAGGCGCAGGGTGAAAGCGGCGCTGCGTCCGTCGGCCAGCGCGGAACGGCGCGGACGGATAGGCACGGCCGCCACAGGTGCTGCGGACACGCGGGTGAAGATACTTTCCTGCTGGCGGACCACCTCGGGCACCCCAGCCAGCACCGACATCGCTCCGGAATTTATCGCAACGATTTCGGCCTGATGAACCTGACCCGGTTCGTCGTCACCCATGTCGTTGAACCCGAGGTCGTTGTCGAGATCGCGGCCAGCCACCTGCTGCGGCTGCTGAAAGGCAGGCCGCATCGCCGGTCGTGCACCGCCTTTGCGGGCGAGCAGTTTCGGCGTGAGTGACGCCAGGGGCTTATGTGCGGTCATGGTCCCCGCTTCCCTCACGAGCCGGCAACGCGGCGGCCGAAGCCGCCAGCGGGCCGCTGCGCACCCGGCAGCACCGAAATACTACCTGGTGCCGCGAATACGGTGCGGCGGAAATTCTTTTCCAGCCGGTCGGAAATATAATTCCACAAAGCAACGACTTCATTCGCCGAACGGCCGTTGGGATCGACTTCCATGACTGTGCGGCCGTCGATCATCGAAGCGGCGAAATCGGTGCGATGATGCAGGGTGACCGGGGCGACTGTACCGTGCTGCGAAAGCGCAACCGCAGCTTCCGATGTGATCTTGGCCTTTGGCGTGGCGGCGTTGACGACAAAGAGCAAGGGCTTGCCGGCCCGCTCGCACAGATCGACCGTGGCGCCGACCGCCCGCAGATCGTGCGGACTAGGGCGGGTCGGGACGACGATCAGCTCGGCGACCGAAATCACGCTCTGGATCGCCATGGTAATGGCCGGCGGTGTGTCGATAACCGCCAGGCGAAAGCCCTGCTGACGCAGGACCGCCAGATCAGCGGCAAGGCGCGCGATGGTGGTTTGCGCAAAAGCAGGAAATTCGGCCTCGCGCTCATTCCACCAATCGGCCAGCGAACCTTGCGGGTCGATGTCGATCAGCACGACCGGACCTGCGCCGGCGCGCTGCGCCTGCACGGCCAAGTGGCCCGAGAGCGTTGTCTTGCCCGAGCCGCCCTTCTGTGATGCCAATGCCAGTACGCGCAAAGCGATTCCCCCGAAATGCTGAACATGATGTAATAGCGTTCTGTCTGGGGGATCGCAGAACGTTCCTAATTTTGGATTAATGGCCGGGGCTGCAAATTATGAAAATTGCGCACCGACCTGGGCAGCCGGAGATGTTACCGTGGCTTTAACCATCATGCTTGACCCTACAAAGCCGCCGGCTGGGCCGAACTGCAAATTGGCTGCTGCGAAAGGCCCGGTTCCGGGTTAATGCAGCTGCGTAAAACACGGGTTTCGGAGATTTGGCCAATGTTTGCCGCCAGACAGCTTGGCTTGAGTTTATTCTATGGCATTTGCGTGCTCGCGGCAGGGCCAGCGCTGGCCGACGTCAAGGCAGGAGTCGATGCCTGGGCCCGGGGTGAATTTGCCGCAGCGGTTGCGGAATGGGAAGCCCCCGCAACGAACGGGGACGCCGATGCCCTGTTTAACCTGGGGCAGGCCTACAAGCTCGGCCGGGGCGTGCCGCAGGATATGGCAAAAGCCGAGGGGCTTTTTGGCAGAGCGGCGGCCAAGGGCCATATGCAGGCCTCGGACAATTATGGGCTGATGCTGTTCCAGCGCGGCGACAGGGCCAAGGCGCTGCCCTATATCAGTGCCGC
>JANONQ010000173.1:0-5406 GCA_031420935.1 Novosphingobium sp.
CGATTGTCCTTCCACACGCCTTCATACAGGCAGTTGTGGAAGTAGAAGAATTCCAGGTTCTTGAACTCGGCGGTTACGGCGCTGAACAGTTCCTCGACCATCTTGACATGGCCGTCCATCGAACCGCCGTTGTCGAGGAACAGCAGCACCTTCACCGCGTTGCGCCGCTCGGCCCGCATATGGATATCGAGCCAGCCCTGCTTGGCGGTGCCATCGATGGTCGCGTCGAGATCGAGCTCCTCGGCCGCACCCTCGCGGGCGAAGCGGCGCAGGCGGCGCAGGGCGATCTTGATGTTGCGCGTGCCGAGCTCCTTGGTATTGTCAAGATTGGCGAACTCGCGCTTCTCCCACACCTTGATCGCGCGGCCATGCTGGCCTTCGCCGCCGATCCGTATGCCTTCAGGGTTGTAGCCCGAATGGCCGAAGGGGCTGGTGCCGTTGGTGCCGATCCACTTGCTGCCGCCCTGATGGCGCTTTTCCTGCTCCTCGAGCCGCTTTTTCAGGGTCTCCATGATCTCGTCCCACGAGCCGAGCGCCTTGATTTTCTCCATTTCCTCTGCGGAGAAATAGCGCTCGGCCAAGGCTTTGAGCCAATCCTCGGGAATGTCGACCGGCTTCTGGCCGTAATCGGACAGGATGCCCTTGAACACGCGGTTGAACACCTGATCGAACCGGTCGAGCAGGCCTTCGTCCTTCACGAAGGTGGCGCGGGAGAGGTAGTAAAACGCCTCGGGCGTCTGCTCGATGACGTCCTTGTCGAGCGCTTCGAGCAGGGTGAGGTGCTCCTTGAACGAGGCGGATATGCCGGCAGCGCGGAGTTCATCGATGAAGTTGAAGAACATCAGAGCTTTCCCGGGGCTTGTGCACGGCGGCAACGAGGATGAAGGAGATATACATCAGCAGGAACCACGCCCCAAGCTTAGCGGGCTGAACCTCTCCCCGGCGGGGGAGAGGACTTTCTCACCCCTGCCGCCGCGACATAAACGCCAGCCGCTCGAACAGCATCACATCCTGCTCGTTCTTGAGCAGCGCGCCGTGCAGGGGCGGGATTGCCTTGGTCGGGTCGCGGTTCTGCAGGACGTCCAGCGGCATATCCTCATTCATCAGCAGCTTCAGCCAATCGAGCAGCTCGCTGGTGCTTGGCTTCTTCTTCAGCCCCGGCACCTCGCGCACTTCGTAGAAGATATCCATTGCCTTGGTCACCAGCGTCTTCTGAATGTTGGGAAAGTGGACATCGATGATCGCCTGCATCGTCCCGCGGTCGGGGAACTTGATGTAGTGGAAGAAGCAGCGGCGCAGGAAGGCGTCGGGCAGTTCCTTTTCGTTGTTCGAGGTGATGATGACGATCGGGCGTTCTTTTGCCGCGATCCGCTCGTGCGTTTCGTAGACATCGAAGCTCATGCGGTCGAGTTCTTGGAGCAAATCGTTAGGAAACTCGATGTCAGCCTTGTCGATCTCGTCGATCAGCAGCACCGGCAGCTGCGGCGCGGTGAACGCCTCCCACAGCTTGCCCTTGCGGATGTAGTTGGAAATGTCGTGCACCCGTGCATCGCCGAGCTGGCCGTCGCGCAGGCGGGCGACGGCGTCGTATTCATACAGCCCTTGCTGCGCCTTGGTGGTGGACTTGACGTTCCATTCAATCAGCGGCGCACCCATCGCCGTAGCGATTTCCTGGGCCAGGACAGTTTTGCCGGTACCGGGCTCGCCCTTGACCAGCAGCGGCCGGCGCAGCAGCACGGCGGCATTGACCGCGACTTTCAAGTCCTCGGTCGCGACATAACTTTGTGTGCCTTCGAAACGCTGCATATTCCTCACGCCTTGTCGATAATCCGGTGCTGCGGGCGTTAGGTCGAGCGATGCAGAGAGGCAAGCGGCAAGAGTAGCGGAAAGCACCAATCGAGACCGGCGATCGCGCAATCCCCATCCGCGCCCGCAGTGATTCGATGTGATGCTCGCGAAAATCCAGGGTGCTTGGGAGGCGTTGGCTGGAGCGGCGTTACAGCAGTTCGCCGGTCAACGGACCATCGATCCGGCCGATGATGTCGTTAAGTCCAAGCTTGATCGCGTTATGCGCCGCGGCTCGACTGACTTCCGCGAGCGAGGCCAACACCGCTTCGCTGGCATCCCGCTGGATCCTCACCAATACCCCAGCCTCCTCGCGATCGATCTGACCTTGCGCCAATAGACCTGTGATGCGGGCGAGGGCGTGGGCGAGGCTTTCGCCCTCGGCAATGGCAAGCGCTTTGACCTTGCCGCTGTCGCTGCGCAGCGAGGCCAAGATGGTATTGGCGAGCCGAGCGCCGATGCTGGCGATTGCAAACGGCATTACTGACCTCCGCTGGTTATCTGGGTGCTGGCGATGGCCCGGCTCGCGCGGGCGACGGCATCGGCGTTGAGGGCGATCGCGCCGGGGGCCATGCAGGCGCCGTTGGTATCGCCGGTTCGGGCTGAGGCGCGTTGGTGGCTTATCCGGGCAAGTTCGATCGTGCGTGACAGGGCATGGCCGGCGCGCATCAGCGCGGCGCCGGCGTTATGGTCGGCGAGGCGGGCGGTTAGCTGTGCGGAAATCTCGCCGAGACGTGCGTACTCGTTCATGTTATGTTCGTAATCGCATCCAGGCGCGGCCCTGGCGGTCAGCAAGGCGAAGTAGCGGCCGGATTCGCTGCTTATCGCCTCGGCTAGTACGGCGGTTTGCGGGTCCTGAACTGGCGATGCGGTGATGCATCCACCGAGCGAGAAGGTTGCTATCAGGCACAGCGCCGTGAGAACGCGATGGGATTTCCACGTCATAGGTATCTCCTGAGGGCGCGTGGCCACGAAACCGCCGACACGGGCTGTGGTCACAAATGGGGATAAGCCCCTGAAGGAGGGCGTTTGGCGAGGACCCCCCGCCGCAAACGGGCCAGGTTCGAGCGGCACCGCATGGTCCCGAGGGCTTACTATGCAATTCGCAATAGCAAGCGCCCCGGACTGTAGGAAAGCGGCTTCTTGCCTACGCTCGGTGGCAACCGTCAGTAGGGAAAAACTGCCGGAAGACCCTCAACAACCCCGCGACCTTGCGCTCACCGCTTGGCGAGCGGCACGTAATCCCGTTCCGGCGCGCCGGTGTAGAGCTGACGCGGGCGGCCGATCTTCTGATAAGGATCGGAAATCATCTCGTTCCACTGCGCCACCCAGCCGACGGTGCGGGCCAGGGCAAACAGCACTGTGAACATGGTGGTCGGGAAGCCGATCGCCGAGAGAATGATACCCGAATAGAAATCGACATTGGGGAACAGCTTTTTCTCGGTGAAATAGGGGTCGGATAGCGCGAGTTCCTCAAGCCGCATGGCGGTTTCGAACACCGGATCGTTGACCTTCAGCGCATCGAACACTTCGCGCACCGTCTTCTGCATCACCGCCGCGCGCGGATCGTAGTTCTTGTAGACGCGGTGGCCGAAGCCCATCAGCCGGAACGGATCGTTCTTGTCCTTGGCGCGGTCAATGTAATGGGGAATCCGGTCGGGCGTGCCGATCTCGCGCAGCATGTTGAGCGCCGCCTCGTTGGCCCCGCCATGCGCCGGGCCCCACAGGCAGGCGATGCCCGCAGCGATGCAGGCGAACGGGTTGGCGCCCGATGAGCCGGCAAGCCGGACGGTCGAGGTCGAGGCGTTCTGCTCATGATCGGCATGTAGAATGAAAATCCGGTCCATCGCCCGCTCGACCGCCGGGTGCAACTCATAAGGCTCGGCCGGCACGCCGAAGGTCATCCGCATGAAATTGCCGGTGTAGGACAGCGAATTGTCTGGATAGAGGAAGGGTTGGCCGATCGAATATTTGTAGGCGGCCGCCGCGATCGTCGGCATCTTGGCGATCAGCCGGTGTGAGCTAATCCGGCGATGCATCGGATCGGCGATATCGGTCGAATCGTGATAAAACGCTGACAGAGCCCCGACTACACCGCACATGATCGACATCGGATGGGCGTCGCGGCGAAAGCCCTTGTAGAAGCTCATCAATTGCTCGTGCAGCATGGTATGACGGCTGATTGTCGTGGAAAACGCGTCGAGTTCGGCTTTGCCGGGAAGTTCGCCGTTCAGCAGCAAGTAGCAAACTTCCATAAAGCTCGACTTCTCGGCAAGTTGGCCGATCGGATAGCCGCGGTGCAGCAGCACGCCTTCTTCGCCGTCAATATAGGTGATCGCGCTTTCGCAGGCCGCGGTCGAGGTGAAGCCCGGGTCGAACGTGAACATCCCGCTATCGCCGTAGAGCTTGCGGATATCGATGACATCCGGGCCAATGCTGCCGGAAATTAGCGGATAGACGAAATCCTTGCCGCCTGCGTTCAGCTTAGCTTGTTCACCCACCTGACTTCACTCCTTAATATTCAATGGTCGTGGCGAGACTTGCCTGGTCCGCGATCCGGGCCAGGCTTTCATCGTGCCCCAGCAGAACCAGCACATCGAAAATGCCCGGCGAGGTTGTCTGCCCTGTCAGTGCCGCGCGCAGCGGCTGGGCGAGCTTGCCAAGGCCCACCCCCAGATCCTCCCCCAGTCCCTTCAGAGTGGCTTCGAGACCCGCACTTGTCCAGCCGTTTTCGCGTGCAAGGCGCTGATGAATCCGCGCCAGCAGACCGCGCGCCTCGGCGGTGAGCAAGCCCGCAGCCTTGGCATCGAGCGTCAGGGGCCGCGGGGCGAACAGGAATGCCGCGCCTTCGGTCAGCTCGTTCAGATCCTTTGCCCGAACCTTCAGGACTGGCATCGCGCGGACCAGCAGTTCGCGGTCCATGCCGCCGGGAAGCTTGCTGGCGATGAGCCCGGCAAGCCGCGCGTCGTCTGCTTCGCGCAGATAATGCCCGTTGAGACTGAGCAGCTTGGCGAGATCGAACCGTGCCGGGCTCTTGCCGACATGGGCGATATCGAACCAGGCGACCGCTTGCTCGCGGGCAATGATCTCGTCGTCGCCGTGGCCCCAGCCAAGCCGCAGGAGATAATTGAACAAGGCCTCTGGCAGAATGCCAAGCTCGTCGCGGTAATTATCGACGCCAAGCGCGCCGTGGCGCTTTGACAGCTTTGCACCGTCCGGCCCGTGGATCAGCGGCACATGTGCATAGGCCGGCTCCGCCCAGTTCATCGCCCGCAGGATCGCCAGCTGGCGAAAAGCGTTGTTGAGATGGTCATCGCCGCGGATGACATGGCTCACGTCCATGTCGTGATCATCGACCACCACCGCGAGCATATAGGTCGGGGTGCCGTCCGAGCGCAGCAGGACGAAATCGTCGATTTCGGCGTTGCTGACGGTGACCCGGCCCTGGACGAGATCGTCGATCACCGTCTCGCCGCCGCGCGGGGCCTTGATTCGCACGACGAAGGGCGTGTCCGCCGGGGCGCCAGCAGGATCGGCCTCGCGCCATTCGCTGTCGATGCG
>JANONQ010000174.1:0-4129 GCA_031420935.1 Novosphingobium sp.
GGTCAGGTCGCACAGCGTCGCGAAAACATTGCCGCCGCCGATGGCGAAGCCGTTGACCCGGGCGATCACCGGCTTGGGGATGTCGCGGATGATCGACTGAAACTCGTCGATCGGCAGGCCGACGATGCCGCGCCCGTCATATTGGCCCTCATGCGCGCTCTGGTCGCCGCCGGTGCAGAAGGCCTTGTCGCCCGCGCCGGTGAGCACGACGGAGGAAACGCCGCGATCGTCAGCCGCCAGCTTGAATCCGGCAATCAAGTCTTCGATCGTCTGCGCGCGAAAGGCGTTGTAGAGCTTGGGACGATTGATGATGATCCAGGCGGCGCGGCCGCGGACTTCGTACAGGATGTCTTCGAATTGCTGTGACATGTTTGATTCCTTGCAAATGCGGACGTTAACGCTGCGTCAGACCATGTTCATCCCGCCGGAGACCGAAATGGCCTGACCGGTAATGTAGGCGCCGTCGTCCGAGGCGAGCAGCGCGACGATCCCGGCGTAGTCTTCAGGCTCGCCCATGCGGCGCAGCGGAATTCCGCGTACCAGCGCTTCTTTCCACTTTTCCGCATCGGGCCCTTCGCCCGCGACTTCCGCCATCATCGGGGTGTTGGTCGGCCCTGGGCAAACGCAGTTGGCCAGCACGTTCTTGCGGGCCAGTTCGCGGGCGATGGACTTGGTGAAGCTGATCAATCCGCCCTTGCAAGCCGAATAGACCGCTTCCATCGCCGTGCCCACCTTCGCCGCGTCCGAAGCGATGTTGATGATCCGCCCGCCGCCGCGCTGCGCCATCCGGCCAGCCACGGCAAAATGGGTATTGAGATTGCCCTTGAGGTTGATCGCGATCACCTTGTCCCAGAATTCGGGAGTGGTGGCGAGGAACGGCTGCGGCTTGTCCCACCCGGCGTTGTTAACAAGTACCCAGACCGGGCCAAGTTCGTTCTCGACTGCCTCGACTGCGGCCTGCACCGCATCGAAATCGCTGACATCGACCTGCCAGGTGCGCACCGTGGCATCGCCGGCCAGCTTGGCCGTCTCTTCGCCCGCAGCGGTGCTGAGATCGAAGATGGCAACCTTGCAGCCCTCTTCGGCCAGTCGCAGGACCAGCGCCCTTCCGATACCCTGTCCGCCGCCGGTTACGATGGCGACCTTGCCTGTCAATCCCTTCATGCATTCCTCCGTAAAATTAAGGTGCCGGTTCAGGGCGCGAAGCCATGGCCGTCAGTATCGTGGCCGATCATGTCGAGCAGTTGGCCCTTGATCTTCCGCAGAACCGCGGCAGCGCCATCCAGCTCGTCTTCAGTAACTGCCAAAAGGATTTCCGCCTCGACGATATCGACGTTTTCGCGGATCGTCGCGACCAGCTTTTGCCCTTCGGGCGTAAGGAAAACTCTTCGCGCCCGGGCGTCGCGTTCGTCGGCTCGCCGATCGATAAAGCCGCCGGTTTCCATGCGATCAATCAGTCCGCCTATGGCGACCTTAGTGAGATCGAGGTCAGCCGCCAGTGCGGTCTGCGTCATGCCGTCGCGGCGCGAGAGGAAGGCCAGCACCCACCACTGCGAGCGCGTGATCCCCAGCGGCTTGAGTGCCCGATCAACGACAATGCGCCGCAGCCGCGAGACATCGTGGATAAGAAAGCCGAACCGCAGATTGGCGTCGAGATTTTTCGGCATGGAGGGCGTTTCGTACGATGACGGTTCTGGACCATCGTCTGCCGAAGCGACTGCAAGGGGGGGCGGGATATCCATTACTTGCTGCGGCTTAGCCTGCCCTTGAACATTTCGCGCGCAATAATCGTTTTCATCACTTCGATGGAGCCGCCCGCAATCTTGACGATGCGCGCATCGGCATAGGCGCGGGTAATCGGATATTCCCACATATAGCCCCAGCCGCCGAACAGCTGCAGGCACTTGTCCGCCGCTTCGCAGTGCAGTTCCGAGGTGGTCATCTTGACCATTGCCGCATCGACGGGATCAAGTTCGCCGCGCATGAACAGTTCAATGCAGCGATCAGTGAAGACCCGCGCCATGACGCTGCGAGCCTTGAGGTCGGCAAGGACGAACTGGGTGTTCTGGAAATCGGCGATGGTGTGGCCGAAAGCCTTGCGTTCGGCGGTATAATCGACTGTCCATTCGATCATCGTTTCGATCACCGTCGCCGAGCGGACCGCCTGGGCCAGGCGCTCTTGCGGCAGTTTGGTCATCATCAGCTTGAAGCCGTCGCCCTCGCTGCCGAGCATGGCAGCGGCGGGCACCCGCAAATTGTCAAAGAACAATTCGGAAGTGTCCTGGGCCTTCATGCCTAGCTTTTCGAGGTTCTGCCCGCGCTTGAAGCCGGGCAGGCCGGTATCGACCAGGAACAGAGTCACGCCCTTGGCCCCGGCGGCGCTGTCGGTCTTGGTGGCCAGGACGAGGACGTCGCACATCTGGCCGTTTGAGATGAAAACCTTCTGGCCGTTGATGACGAAATCCTCGCCTTCTCTTTCGGCGCGGGTGCGAATTGCCTTAAGGTCGCTGCCAGCATGCGGCTCGGTCATGCCGAGCGAGCCAATAGCCTCTCCCCTGACCATTTTCGGCAGCCATTGCCGCTTCTGTTCATCGCTGCCGAACGAGAGAATGTAGGTTGCGACAAGGTCGGTATGGATCAGGAAGCCCGGACCGCTAGCGCCGACGCGCCACAATTCTTCATAGACCACCACGTCGAACAGATAATCGAGGCCCAAGCCGCCATATTCTTCGGGAACGGTGCAGCACAGCAGTCCGGCTTCGCCAGCTTTCAGCCACAGTTCGCGCGGGACGATGCCGTCCTTTTCCCACTGGGCGTGGAAGGGGACAATCTCCTTCTCGACGAAGCGGCGCACGGATTCGCGCCACATGTCATGCTCGGAGGTGAAAAGGTTACGTTCGATCATGGATTTACGCCCCCACCCGCCCAGCTTTATCCTTGGCAGTCGAAGCGGCAATCGCCTCGCGCGCCGCCTGCCACTGTTCGGGCGTAAGGCTGGACAGATCGGCGAAGGTATTGGGGCCGGCGAGGTGCTGGCCACCATCGATAGCGATCGTCTGGCCGGTGAGGTAGTCGCAGGCGTCGGACAGCAGGAAGGTGACGAGGTTGATTAGTTCCGGCATCCGGCCGAACCGGCGCATTGGCACGGTTTCCGCGCTGGTCACTGAAGAAGTGGTATCGGGAATTGGATTGAGCTTTTCCCACGCGCTTTCGGTGGGGAAGGGGCCGGGCGCGGTGGCGTTGAGCCGGATGCCATAAGGGCCCCACTCGGCGGCGAGGCTCATCGTCATGGCATGGATTGCCGTCTTGGCCATCGCCGAGGGCACGACAAAAGCCGAACCCGTCCACACCCAGGTGACGAGGTTGGAAACAACCGAGCCGGGAATCCCGTCGCGGATCCAACGCTTGCCGCAGGATAGCGTGGCGTGGAAGCTGCCATCCATCACTGTGGAGGTAATCGCGCGGAAACCGCGCGCGGACAGATCCTTGGTCGGCGAAATGAAGTTGGCGGCGGCGTTGTTGACCAGTCCTGTCAGCGGTGCATCCTGCCAGATCGTCTCGATCATGGCGTCGACTGCGTCGGCATCGCGGATGTCGCAGGGATGGGCATGAACGGGCGAACCGGTGAGGCGCGAAATTTCTCCGGCGGTATCATCGAGCAGGCCCTGCCGCCGCCCGCAGATGTGGACTTTCGCCTTGCGGCCAGACAGGCCATGCGCGATCTCGCGCCCGAGTCCGCCCCCCCCGCCGGTGACGAGAATGACTTTGCCGGCAAGCGCGTCGTCGCGAAAAACCTCTTGAGATTGCATCTGCACCTCTCCCACCTGACGCCAGCGCAATAGCCGCTTGCCAATCATTAGTGAACCTGTTTACGAAAGACGGAGCCGCTGTCAACCTGCACGCTGCGAAACTTAGGTTTGGGGGGTCTCACAATGGGCTTGATAGACGGAAAACAGGTGCTGATGACCAACCGTCAAGAAATCGCTCAACGCCTGCGTTCCCGCTTGCGCATTCCGGTCATGGCCGGTCCGATGTTCATCGCCTCGACCGCCGAACTGGTCATCGCGCAGTGCCAGGCCGGGATCATCGGCTCGATGCCTGCCCTGAATCCGCGCTCGACCGCTGCGCT
>JANONQ010000175.1:0-5651 GCA_031420935.1 Novosphingobium sp.
CCGAAAAACCCGTGCTCCGCCGCCGGGGCATTGGCCAGCACCGCATCGCGCTTGTTCCCGCCGGTCAGCGGATCGGCATCGATCACGTCCGCACGCAGGCGCTGGTGGTTTTCGATCACCGTGGTCATCGGCTCGATGCCGGCAACATCGACCTCGCCAAGCTGTTCGATCCAGGCGAGAATGCCGTTGAGCTCAGGCACCATCGCCGCGATCTCGTCCTCGCCCAGCTTGATGCGGGCCAGCGCCGCAATTTTGGCAACGGTGGCGATATCGACCGACATTGGCGTTCCTAGTGCTGGCGTTGCGAGTTTGGCGTTAAGGCTGCGGGATCGGCTGACCTTGCGGGGGACCGCCTTGCGGCATGCCTGGCATCGGTGGTCCGCCGGCGCCGCCTTGTTGCATCTGCTGCATCATGCGTTGCTGCTCCTCGATTTCCGCGCGGCTGCGAAAATCGATCAGCTCAATCTCAAAGGTCAGGTCGGTGTTGGGCGGAATCTCACCAGCAGCTTTGTTGCCATAGCCCAGTTCGGAGGGAATCAGCACCTTGTACTTGCCGCCGCGCTGCATCTGCTCGAGCGCCTTGACGAAGCCGGGGACGACGCCGTCGAGCGGTAGCACCGCGCGCTCCGCCTGGTCGAACACCTTGCCGCCGGGCAGCGTACCCTTGTAATTGATCAGCACGACATCGGCGGTGGTCGGCGACACGCCGGTCCCCGCTTTCAGTGTCGTCACCTCCACCGCCGCCGGCATTGCCGCCCAGGCCACGCCGCCCGCGACCAGCACAGCGGCAGCGACGCCAAGCCACAGTTTGCCGACCGAGCCCCGAGCAATCGGCTGGAGCGGTACGCGGGTGATCTCGGTCATCGGAAAATTCCTGCTGGGACACGCAAAAGGGCGCGAAATCGAATCCGCGCCCTCATGGCTTATCGCATTGATGCGATCAAGTATCTGGGTTGACGACCTTCCCGCGCGGAAAACCGGTGCCCACTTTACCTGGAAGGTCTATTTGGCGCCGTCGCGCTCCAGCCGCTTGCGCTCCAGCTTGCGGGCGCGGCGGACAGCGGCGGCCTTTTCACGGGCGCGCTTCTCGGACGGCTTTTCGTAGTGACGGCGCAGTTTCATCTCGCGGTAGACGCCTTCGCGCTGCAGCTTCTTCTTAAGCGCGCGAAGGGCCTGGTCGACATTGTTGTCGCGGACGAGAATTTGCATAAACCGACATACCTCATGAGCGAAGGCCAGAACCCCGCCTGCATCGCGGGGGAGTGCCTTGAATCGAACGAAAAAACAGCCCCGAATCCATGAAGGTTCGGCTCCAGTTGAGGGGCCGCTAGCAAACGGGCGGATGAATGGCAATCCCGAACCTTCTCAGAAGCCTTCCGCGAGGAACGATGCGCCGCTTCCAAATCGACGCTTCTCCGTCTAATGCGCCTGATAATGGACCAACCCTCATTTCTCGCCGCCTCGCTTTATGTCGCCGTTGGCGGCGGGCTCGGTTCATGGCTGCGCTATTTGACGGGACGACTGATCGGCGCCTCCGCCTTTCCCTCGGCAACCCTTAGCGTGAATATCGCTGGCAGCTTCGTTATGGGACTACTGGTGGGGTGGCTGGCGCAAACCGGCGGGGGAAGCGAGGGCTGGCGCTTGCTGCTTGGCGTCGGCGTGCTAGGCGGATTTACCACGTTTTCCGCCTTTAGTCTCGACATCGTCACGCTTGCCCAGCGCGGCGCGCTTGGCTTGGCGGCATTCTATATTGTTCTGTCGCTCGCGGGCGGGATTGCCGGGCTGGTCGCCGGGCTCGCGCTGATGAAAGCCGCCTCGTGAGCGATGCTGTCCACCAGTCCACTGTCCAGGCCGACGGAGTCCGGCAATTTGTCGTCGCCGACGACGACGATGGCATCCGGCTTGATCGCTGGTTCAAGCGCCACTTGCCGCAGATCGGTTTCGCTACCGTCAGCCGCTGGGCACGGACCGGGCAGATCCGGCTCGACGGCAAGCGCGCCGCTGTGGAAGACCGGATCGCAGCCGGCCAGATTGTCCGGGTGCCGCCCGGGGGAACGATAACGCCCGAGCGCAAGGTCAACCCGCGCAAGGAACTAACCGAAGCGCAGATCGCCCAAGCCGAAGCCATGGTGCTGACCCAGGACCGCGCGGCCATCGTGCTCAACAAGCCGCCGGGCCTCGCCACGCAAGGGGGCACCGGCACCAGGGAGCATGTCGACCAGCTGCTCGATGCTTATGCGCCTGACGGACCCCGCCCTCGCCTCGTCCACCGGCTCGACAAGGATACCAGCGGCGTGCTGCTGATCGCCCGCACCCCGGGCAGCGCCGCCTTCTTTTCTAAACGCTTTTCAACCCGCTCGGCGCGCAAGTTCTATTGGGCGCTGGTGACGGGGGTGCCCGATATCGAGGACGGGCTGATCGAACTCCCGCTGGCCAAGCAGCCCGGGAGCGGCGGCGAGAAGATGATGGTCGATGAAAGCGAGCACGGCCAGACCGCCCGTACCCGCTACCGTGTTATCGACCAGGCCGGAAACCGGGCAGCCTGGGTCGAGCTGCAGCCTCTTACCGGCCGTACCCACCAGCTGCGCGTGCATATGGCGGCAATCGGCCATCCGATTGTCGGTGACGGCAAATATGGCGGGCCAGAGGCATTCCTCACCGGCAGCATCAGCCGCAAGATGCACCTCCACGCCCGCCGCCTGATCATTGATCACCCGGACGGGGTGCCCATCGACATCACCGCGCCGCTGCCCGTCCATTTCGCAGCGAGCATGGCCCAGCTCGGCTTCGACGAGGCGGCCGGCGATTCCCTGCCCGAACCGCTCAAAACCCCGCCCCGCGAGGCGAAGAAGGCGGCGGCCAAGGCGCATGCCAAGCAATACCGCAAGGAACGCCGCGGCGAACGGCGCGGCCGCAAGAGCGGCGAGCGCGGCCCGGCGGGCAAGACCACAGCAAAGCCGGTCGCCAAATCCCCTGGCAAGCGGCCCGCCGCCAAACTGGCAGGCAAACCGGCCGCGCCCAAAGCC
This sequence comes from Novosphingobium sp., assembly GCA_031420935.1. Classification (GTDB taxonomy): domain Bacteria; phylum Pseudomonadota; class Alphaproteobacteria; order Sphingomonadales; family Sphingomonadaceae; genus Novosphingobium. The sequence goes on from JANONQ010000175.1 coordinate 3,027, forward strand.
CCGCGCAAATGACGGTGCGCCTTGCCGTATTCGATTGCGACGGCACGCTGATCGACGGCCAGGCGAGCATTTGCGACGCCATGGAGCAGGCTTTTACCCAGCATCGCCTGCCCAAGCCGCAGCGCAACGACATCCGCCGCGCGGTTGGTCTGAGCCTGCCGCAGGCCCTGCGCACGCTGTTGCCCGAAGCCAGGACAGAGGTCCATGACGAGGTCGCCGATAGCTACAAGCGCGCCTTCCGCGCCGCGCGCGAGGGCGGACAATTGCAGCAGCCGCTATATGCCGGGATTGCGCCGCTGCTCGATGCATTGCGCAACGCCGGCTGGCTGCTGGGCGTCGCCACCGGCATGTCCCAGCGCGGCCTCAGCCACTGCCTTGCCCGGCACGGCCTCTCGGCCCATTTCGTCACGCTGCAGACCGCCGACAACCATCCTTCCAAGCCGCATCCGGCGATGCTGGAGGCGGCGCTTCTGGAAGCGGGCGCCGAGCCAGCGCAGTCGGTAATGATCGGCGACACAGTATTCGATATATCCATGGCATGCGAAGCCCGGGTGCCGGCAGTGGGCGTTGACTGGGGCTATCATGAACGCCCCGAACTGCTTGCCGCCGGCGCCCGGTTCGTTGCCGGCAACCCGGCTGAACTTCAGGAGTTCCTGCTGCAATGAACCAAGATCCCGCCGCCGCCCGTTTCGCTATAATCCAGCTGGTCCGCTGGTCAGGCGTGGTGCTGAGTGTGGTCGGACTGCTGGCGATTTCCGGCAAGTGGGATTGGCCGAAACCGGCTGGCTATGTGCTGTTCGTGGCCGGGCTGATCGACGCCTTTTTCGCCCCGACCCTGCTTGCCCGGCACTGGAAATCGCCTAAACCATGAAGCGATTTTACCGCCAGGTCACGGTGGAGCCCTACGAAGCTGGCTGGCAGGTTCTGCTCGACGGGCGGGCGATCAAGACCGCGGGCGGCAGACCACAGACCGTGCCGTCCCGCGCGCTGGCCGAGGCTATGAGGGCGGAATGGGAAGCGCAGGGCGAGGAGATCGACCCCGAGAGGCTGAAGCTGCGTCATCTCGCCGATTACACCATCGACATTGTCGCTCCCGCGCGAGGCAAGGCGATCCGCGGGTTGCTGCCTTACGTCGAAACCGACACGCTGTGCTACCGTGCAGAGCCCGGCGATGCGCTGAGTACCCGCCAGGGCGCTGTCTGGGAACCGCTCATCCTTGCGGCAGAACGGCGCTGGAATGTTCACTTCGACCGCGTCGGCGGCGTCATCCATCGCCAGCAGCCGCTGGCAACGTTGACCCGAATGGAGACGGTACTCGACGCGCACAGCAATTTCGACCTCGCCGCGCTATGCCTGTTGGCCAGCCTCTCGGCCTCGCTCATTGTCGCCCTCGCAGCAGTCTCCGGCGATTGCGGGCCCGAAGCGCTGTGGGCGGCGGCCAATCTGGAAGAAGACTGGCAGGCCGAACTCTGGGGCAAGGACGCCGAAGCCCAAGCTCATCGTGGGCGCCGTTACGCAGACTTTGCTGCGGCGGTCCGGTTTGCGGAGCTGGCGCGGAGTAGCTAACCCACCCAATCCGCCACTTGTGCCGCAACCTGGTTCGCCGCGCGATTGAGTGCCGGGCCGATGGCTTCCGCCTGTGGTCCGATGCCAGGCAGGATTGATTCAAACCGCCGCGCGTCGATTGTCCCAGCGCCATTATCGCGGATGGCATCGTAGCGCACGACCACCGACTGGCTGCGGGCATCGTAGCCCATGTCGAGCAGCCTGCCGGACAGCAATGTCCTGCCGCCAGTGGTCAGATCTCCGGCCTCGATCACCAGCCGCTGCCCCCGCGCGCGGATCGTCTCGGCCAGAAGATGCCGGAACTGGCGTGCCGGCCGATCGGCCCAGGCGGCGTCCTTCAGATAGGCGATCTTCGCATCGTCGACCTGGACCGGGATCCGCAGGACATCGAGCTTCCGCTCGACTTCCGGATCGAGCACGACCAGTGCATCGGCAATCCGCCCCCCCGCCATGGTGCCGGCCGGTGCGGTCTTTTCCGGGGAAAGGGCGACCAGCACCGCGGGCGCCTTGCCGCCCAGGCTGATACATCCGCCGAGCAGCGTCAGTGCGGCAAGCGCTACTGCGATGCACGCGCGGCTGCCCGTCCCCCGCGCCGCGTGGCCTTCGCCAAGCCAGACACTCATGGTTTGTAGTCCGGCAGTTTCGAATTCCCGGTCAATGCCCCAGCCCCCTGATCGTCTACTTTCTCGGTAATATTGCGCAGCGCGCGCGTGGTTGCCCGCAGTTCGCGCAGTGCAGCATCGGCCGCCGGCAAGGTCGTGACCGAAAGTTGCCGCGCTGCGGGCCCGGCATCACCGAGCGTCGCCTTAAGCTGGTCGGCCGCGCCCTGGGCGGAGCGCAGCGTGTCGCGCATTTGCCGTGCCAGCGAATTGCCCTCATCACCCAGCAACCGGTCGGCGGACCCAGCCACCCGGTCGAAGGTGGCAAGCGTCTGGCTCGCCTGACGCAATGTTGCCTGCAGTTCGGCAAGCGTCGCCTCGACCTGCGGAGTGGTGCTGGCAAGGCTGCTGGTCATCCGGTCGGTATTGGCGAGAATGCCCTGAATCGATGCCTGATTGT
>JANONQ010000176.1:0-1983 GCA_031420935.1 Novosphingobium sp.
TCGGCGACAGTTTTCTCCGCATCCGTAAGCGGACGCAAGGTAAAAGGTGCTAACCGCTTGCCCCGGCTCTGTGCCGCCTGAATCGCCTCTGCCATGGAATTATACTGGTCGAGCAGCGCCTCCATTTCCACCGTCGGCACCCCGCAATGCTCGGCGAGAAGCTTGTGGCGCAGCCGGGCGATAGCCGGGATCACGTGCCCATTGCCCGGCCGCGCTGCATCGATGAAGACGTCGCATTCGCTGTCGAGCCCCATCGACCGGTTGTTCATATTGGCAGAGCCGACCCGCAGGATTTCATCGTCGACGATCATCAGCTTGGCATGAACATAAATCGCCGATCCGCCGGAAGTCAGCGGAGTGTAGAGTCGAAACCGGTTGCCCGTGTCCTTCTCGCTGATAGCATGAAGCAGCCGGACCCGCGCTCCGTCCATCGCCGTCTGTTCCAGCCAGCCTTCCGCAGAAACCGGATTGATCAAGATGATTTCGGGCGGCTCGGGCTCGGACATTTTCTCCGCAATTGCCTCGGCAATGCTGCGCGAGGCAAAATACTGGCTCTCGGCATAGATGAAACGCTTTGCGCGCGCGATCTGCTCGAGAAACAGCTTTTCGATTTCGTGCACTTCGCGGGTTCCGCGGTATTGCGCGCGAGTCCGGGCAATGCCGATTTCGACATCGCGGAATTCGGCCACCAGCTGGTCCGGCCAAGGCGTTCCTTCCTGCGGCAGGCAGGGTGGCAACCGCTCCCCGCCGGCCAGCTGCCAGCGCTTGCGGCCCAGTTCGCTCAGCGCAATGGCTACATCGCCCTCCATGATCATGGTGACATCGTGCCACGGCCCGTACGGCTTGCCGTTTGGACGGCGGCGGCGGCGGTCCTCGTGCAAATGCTCCGGCGTGTCCCAACGGTCGGAAGTCATGTCGAGGCCGCCGCAGACTGCAAAGCAATCGTCGATGACGACAATCTTTTGATGATGGCTGCAGCCCAGCGGATGCGCGGAATCGAATTTGAAATCGATCGCCGGCTGAAACAGCCAGCGGATCAGATCGAGGATCATCGTCCCGCGCAGGAGAAACTTAAGCGCCCCGAAGTTCCATTTCAGCAACCTGATCTGGAGTCCTGGCGTGCGTTCGACCAGCCAGATGAAAAAAGCACCCAACCGGGCCGGCGGCCGATCCGAGCGCGGCAAGTTCCACCACCGCCGCCCTCTGTCAAAGCGAATGCGCGAATCGAAATCCCAACCGATCATGAATATCCGTTGGCGCGCCAGCAGCATCGCCTGATGGATCAATTCGAAATAGTCGGCGGCATCTACTACCACATGGGCGCGGGTAGCCTTGACATAGCGCCACACACCGCCGCCATTCTCGCTGCCCTCGGTTTCGGCTTCTACCATCTGCGCCCCTTGTAACATCCGCTGCGGCCGGTCACCCACAAGAAACCGAAACAGCCCCTACTTGCAACAGCTAGCGTCGCAGGCGGTGCTGCCATCGGCAAAGCCATACTGTCGGAGCGAAGCAGCCATGGCCACCGCGACCAGCACAATTCTCAATAAACCTGTCGACCGCGAGGCCATCCGCGAACAGACTTAGCGAAATCTTAACCGAACCTCGGCCATCTGGCACCTGCAACAAGCGGAGTGTGGTAATGGCTGAACTTGTCAGGCTGGCGGAACGCTTCGTTCTGATAATCTTGTCGGGCATCGTCGTCTGGCGGTTGCTGCCGGTACTGGGCTTACATCCGCAGGTTATCCTGCTGCTCGCCAGCGAGCTGTCGGCCGTGTTCTTCCTGCTTATCCAGCGCAAAGGCACGTGGTCGAGTTCGATCTACACCACCACCATCGCCTTCGCCGGGACTGCCGCGGCGCTGTGCGTACTGCCGACGGGGACAAGCATTGCCCCCGATGTGGTCACCGCGCCACTGATTATGTTCGGCACCGTGATTGCGCTAGCCGCCAAGCTGTCGCTGCGCCGCAGCTTCGGGCTGGT
>JANONQ010000177.1:0-3868 GCA_031420935.1 Novosphingobium sp.
ATTTATGGCGGGTTGCTGGGCATCGATGAAGCGCAGCGCAGCGCACTGGCTGCACGCGGGATCATCTGATGGGGACGGACTACGCCCAGATCGCGGCGAATTACACCGGCGCGTTCGATGGCCGCATCCCGTTCGGCCAAAGCCCGGCTCTGGTGATCGTCGATGTGGTCATGGCCTATCTCGATCCGGCGTCTTCGCTCTATGCCGGGGTCGAGGACGCGCTGGCGAGCAACGTGCGCCTTGCAGCGGCGGCGCGGCTTGCGGGTATTCAGGTGATCTTTACCAATGTCTCCTTTGCCAAAGGGGGGGCCGATGGCGGGCTGTTTTTCCGCAAGGTTCCCGCGCTCAAGGCATTCGAAGAGGGATCGCCGCTGGGGGCGTTTCCGCCCAGCCTAGAGCCGCAGGACGGCGATCTGGTGATCACCAAGCGCTATGCCTCGGCGTTCTTTGCAACGCACCTCGCCTCAACCCTGACCGCGCTGCGCGTCGACACCGTTCTGGTAACCGGCTTTTCGACCTCCGGCTGCGTGCGCGCGACCGCGCTGGATGCCATGCAGCATGGCTTTGCGCCGTTCGTGGTGCGCGAAAGCTGCGGCGACCGCCATCCCGGCCCGCATGAGGCTAACCTGTTTGACCTTCAGGCCAAATATGCTGAGGTCATCTCGGAGGATGAGGCTGTGGCGCATCTGCGGGCTCTGGGAGCGCGGTGATTTTGGCGCGATGCGGCCCTTGTTTCGCGTTTTTGAGGCAGGACTAGCGAATAGCAGCAATTGGAAGGGTTTCGTCACCCTGCCCACCTCGCTTCGAGCGTCGCTGCATGGTTGCGATAAACATCAGCCATGAGTTCGGCAGCCCCGGCCTCTGCCGCGCTGGCGCGGCGCTGATCGGCGGCAAAGCCCAAATGACGCGCGAGTGACGACTGGACGCTGGCGCGGTCGAGGATTTCGCCCTCAATGGCAGAACTATCGACAACCTCTTGTGAGATGAGTTCGATTGTAAGGCCATCGCGCGCATCGGCGTCGAGGTGGTGGAGCGCGCCAATGACGACGCCGGAACCTTTGGCATTTCGCGCAGCGGTGCGGAGCGCGGGGCATGCGCCCCAGGCGATCCGCTGATGCAGGCTCCTGCCCCCGTGCGGTGAGCTTTTCAGAGCCTGCTAACATGGATGGTGCGGGCGATGGGAATCGAACCCACACTCCTTGCGGAACGGGATTTTAAATCGCTTTTGAATCGCTTTTGAGTCGAATGTGGGTGTGCTCTAAATCCGTTGAAATCAGCCACGCGATGACGCCGACGGAGAGTCGCCAGCGCAAACAACTGTTTTTCGCCAATTTTTGGGCCAACATGTGTAAGGTTTTGTGGCAATTTTCTGCGGAACCGCGCCAAGAAACGCTTTTCGGAGTTACCATCTGTCGGCACCCCAGAAGCACCGAACTCGGCGCAAAGGAAATCGCCTTGTAACGGTCGGAGTGGGGCAGCTTGACCCGGCAATACCAACTGCGGTGCGCGACATCCAAACGCCGGAAGATCACCAGCCCCGGCTTCAGTTCTTCCTTATCCGCCAAAAATGCCATACGCCCCGCCTTTCTGTGCGGGAACTGTGCAGCAATATCGGCTAAGTCATTCAAGTCATGTATCTGTGTAGCCGATGTGCAGGTCATTTGTATGGAAAATGATAAGTGAAGTCAAATGTTTGAGGTATATCAATCCCCCTTGAAGGGGGAGGGATACGGAGACTTGCGAGCTTGCTCGCTAGTCGCAGTTGGGTGGGGTTGTTTTCTCCGCCGGCCGCGGCGCCTGGGGCGCGCTCATCCCCATCCGGCTGCGACCAGGCGGCAATGCCACCAAGTCTGCGCATCCTTCCCCCATCAAGGGCGAAGAAGCAGCGCTCCATGCTGACCCTCGCCGCCACAACCCCCGGCGAACCCGAAATTTTCGCCTCCCTCCAGGGCGAAGGCCCTTCCACCGGGCGGCCCTCTACCTTCATTCGCCTGTCGCGCTGTAATTTGGCCTGCGTCTGGTGCGACACCGCCTACACATGGCGTTTCCTTGGCGACAACCGGCCTCACCGCGATGGGCTGACTTACGAGCGCAGCGCCAATCAGGTGAGTCTCAGCGAGGCGGACGCCGCCGCCGGGATAGCGGCGCTCGCGCCCCGCCGTCTCGTCATCACCGGCGGGGAGCCGCTGCTACAGGCCCCGGCCCTCGCCCGGATGATCGCGCTGCTTCCCGAGATGCATGTGGAAGTGGAAACCAACGGCACCGTCGCCCCGCCCTCCGCGCTCGGCGCAATGGTCCACCAGTACAATGTCAGCCCGAAGCTGAGGCATAGCGGCAATCCCCTTGATCTGGCGATGATTCCCGAGCGACTTACCGCCTGGAAAGACGAACCTAAAGCCTGCTTCAAGTTTGTTATTTCTGCGCCTGAGGACGTCCAGGAAGTCCTCTCGATCCAGCAAGCTTACGCCATCGAACCGGCCCGCATCTTCCTGATGCCCGAAGGCCGCGACAGCGAGACCCTCCGCGCGCGCGCCCACTGGCTCGCCCCGCTGTGTGTGGACCACGGATTTTCCTTTTCCGACCGCTTGCATATCCACCTCTACGGCGACACGAGAGGAACGTGACTGAAATCAGCCATTCCGACCGCGCGGTATAACGGACGTTCTACCGCCCGTGCGCACGCCAGCGCTGGACGGTGCGCTGGACCATCTCGTCTTCGCCGCCGGTATTGTTCCACAGTTCGGCAAAAGAAGGGTCTTCCGACGCCGGGCGTTTGAATTCCTCAAGCTCGTCGAAACTCACCCGGATCGGGATCGAGACGCCCTCGCCGCAGATGATGCATTCGCGGTTTCGCAGCGCCGGGATCGCATCGAGGAACCCGCGCGCGCCTTCGGGCATGGCCGCCTTGACGAATGCCTGATCGCGCTCATTGTTGAGCCGCATCGAGATGATCGTGCCGCACTGCGACAGCACGCCTTCGGCAAGGTCAGACGGGCGCTGGGTGATGAGGCCCAGCGAAATGCCGTATTTGCGGCCCTCCTTGGCGATGCGCGAAAGGATCCGCCCGACCGACGAGCCATCGGAATTCTTCTCGTTGGGCACGTAGCGATGCGCCTCTTCGCAAACCAGCAGGATCGGCCGGGTTTTTTCCTCGCGCGACCAGATTGCGAAGTCGAACACCAACCGGCTGAGGATCGCGACCACCGTCGAGGTTATTTCCGACGGCACCCCCGACACATCGATGATCGAGATCGGCTTGCCCCGCGCCGGCAAACGGAATATCTTGGAAATGAAGTCCGCCATGGTGTCACCGACCAGCATGCCGGAGAACATGAACTGGTAGCGCGGATCGCCCTTCAGCTCGTCGAGCTTCGACTTGATCCGGATGAACGGGGCAGTCGAAGTCGCCTTGTCAAGCTTGCCCATTTCGTTCTGCAGGATCGACGATAGATCCGAGAGTAGATAGGGAATGGGCGCATCGACGGTAATCTTGCCCAGGCCTTCGGCCAGCCGATTCTTCATCCGCGCCTGCAACAGGCATTTGGCGAGGATTTCCATATCCTCCTGCCGGGAGTCGCCCGTCGTGCTGAGGAGCGTCTCGCAATGCTCTTCAAAATTCATCAGCCAATAGGGCATCTGCAGATTGGTCACGTCAAGGATCAGGCCCGTGTTGCGGAACGCCGCCGCATATTCACCATGCGGATCGATCATGATGATGTGGCCTTCGGGCGCATTCTCGCAGATGCGGTGGAGGATCAGCGCGGCGCTGGTCGATTTGCCGGTGCCGGTCGAACCCAGCAGGGCGAAATGCTTGCCGAGCATCGCATCGATATAGATGCCGGCCCGAATATCGGTCGTGGGATAGACT
>JANONQ010000178.1:0-2473 GCA_031420935.1 Novosphingobium sp.
ATCTGGGAAGGCCACAAGGCCGGGCGCGACATCGGCTATTGCCATCTGGAGAAACTTCACAATCTCGAAGTGCTGCCGCCGACCGGCTTCACGATCGCCTGCTTCCCGATGAAGATCAGGGCAGCCTCGGCAGGCTGGACGCGGGCTGTGGCGATATTCGACAACTAAATTGAGGCCATTAGCCGTGAAAGCTTACCAGTACCGTATGGGCGAACCGATTTCGGCGCTCAAAATCGTTGATCTTCCCATGCCGAGCGTCGGACCCGGGCAGGTGCTCGTCAAGATGCACGCCGCTTCGCTCAACTTTCGCGATCTGATGGTGGTGACGGGGCAGTTCCCGCGCGCTCAGCAAGACGTGATTATTCCGCTGTGCGACGGCGCCGGCGAGGTGGTCGAGGTGGGTAGCGGCGTGACCACGCTCAAGGTGGGCGACCGGGTAACACCGCTGTACAGCCAGAGCTGGATGGCGGGTGAAATGCAGGACAGCGATACGGCCTGGTCGCTGGGCGGCTGTATTGACGGCGTGGCGGCGCAGTATCGCGCGTTCGGCGAGATGGGCGTCCTCAAATTTCCCGATCACTTGAGCTATGCAGAGGCCGCGACGCTGCCCTGCGCGGGTGTCACGGTGTGGAACAGCCTCCACGGACCGCGCCCACTCGCTGCCGGAGACACGCTGCTGACGCTCGGCACCGGCGGCGTTTCGATCCACGCGCTGCAAATGGCGCATGCGGCGGGCGCCGAAGTGATCGTTACCTCGTCAAGCGATGATAAGCTCGCGCGCGCCAGGGCGCTCGGCGCGGATCACGTCATCAATTATGTGAAAACGCCCGACTGGGACGTCGCCGTGCGGGAGATTACCGGCGGGCGCGGCGCCGATCATGTCATCGAAAATGCCGGCGGCGCGACGCTGCTGCGCTCGATCAAAAGCACACGGCGCGGGGGCTGGATACACATCATCGGGTTGATCGCGCCTGGCGAGATCGACCCGGTCCACATATTGCTGAGCGGCGTTATGCTGCGCGGCCAGGAAGTTGGCTCGCGCGAGATGTTCGCCGCGATGAACCGCAGCCTCGCGCATTCCAAAATCAAGCCGGTGGTCGACAAGGTGTTCGCCTTCGACCAACTGGCCGAGGCGCTAGGCGAACTGGGTGCAGGCAAGCATTTCGGCAAGCTTGTGCTGTCCATCGCTTAAAACGTCGCGACTCGGATTGGAAAATCAGGCCGCCTTGCGCGCGGGGGCGTGCATCTTGCGCAATTCGGGCATCACCTTGTCCGCGAAGAGCTTGAGACTGTGCTGCGCCGCGTCGAACGGCATGCCGCCATAGGAGAATACGAGCAATGCGTTGAAATCGCCGACGAGTTCGCGCCGTTCGCGATACTTCTCGATCACCTGCTTCGGCGTACCGTAGTTCTGCGCCTCGATGTAGGTCTTCTGCGATTCCTCCATGCCAGCGCTCTTGATGAGATCCGCACCGACCTGATAGCCCTCATAGCCCCTGATGTTCTTGAAGTGATCGCCGGCGAACTCGTAATGGTCGGTCACCGCGACGTAATGGTTGCCTAGGTGCTCGTAGGCGAGGCGCTTCGCCTCCTCCTCGTCCTCATGGATGACGGTGACGTCGGTCAGGACCGGTGAGAGCGGCTCGCGGCCAGGATGGGCTTCCCGGAACCGCTCGCGGTAAACCTCGATCATCGGCATGTGCCGCTCGAACGCGAATTGGATGAATGTCATCATCCGGGCGCCGAGCTCGGCTGCGGCGAGCGCCGAATCATTCGACATCGCCACGCAATAGAGATCGTCATAATAGCTGCGCAGCGGCCTTGGCCTGATTTCGACGCGCGGCTGCTTGTAATGTTGACCATCGCCCTCAATGAAGCCAGTATCGAGAGCCTCCAGGATCATTTTTGCAGCCTCGTCGAACCGACCCCGAGCTTCCGCCATATCGATGCGTAAGCCGCGATATTCGCGCCGAGCAAGCCCGCGCCCCATGCCGAGCGCCACGCGCCCGGGCGCAAAATATTCCAGCAGCGCCATCTTCTCGGCAACCCGCAACGGATCGTTCCAGGGCAGGATAATGGCCCCGGGGACGAGTTTAGCCCTGCTGGTGCGAGAGGCCAGATAGGACAGATACTGCATGTTGTCAGGGCACAAGCCGTAATCCTCGAAATGGTGTTCGACACACCAGATCGAATCGTAACCCTGCTGGTCCGCAGCGATGGCAAGATCGATCTCGCCCTCGTACATCTGAAAGTCGTTCAGATCGCGATGCCAATTTTGCATCACATTCAGGAAGCCGATTTCCATCTTGAACTCTCCATTCGATATGACAGGACCGCTGTGAAACGCGGCCTCTTAATCTGGTACACCCGGCGCTTCTGCCATCACCGCGCAGAGCTTATGCCCCGGTTGACTAGCCTAATTTCAAGGCCGCCGAATCGCACCATAATCCGGAAAAGATGAGCGTCCAGTCGC
>JANONQ010000179.1:0-1683 GCA_031420935.1 Novosphingobium sp.
ACCAGGCGTAGGCGCGGCGGCGGCGAGGCGTCGTCAGGCGCCCAATTGTCCGGCACGGCGATCGCCTCGCCGTCCTCAATGTCGGTGACCCGCAGCACGGTGACACGCGGCACTCCGCCCATGCGGTGAAACGCACGCTTCTCGCCGTCGATCAGCCCCTCGTCGGCCATGTCGCGCAGCAGCGCCTTGAGCGCGATCTTCTCCTGCCCCGAGAGTCCGAAGGCGCGGGCTATCTCGCGCTTGCCGGCGGGCGTGGGGGAGCTGGCGATGAAATCGAGGATCTGCTGGCGCGAGGGCAGGCCGGGTTGAGGCTTGGGCGCCAAGTCTAATATGCCCTGGCGACGAAAATGCGTTCGACCGCCGGCTTGCCGGTAAAAATACAGGTTCCAGAGACAGGCTCCCCCCCCATCGGCGTGTTGCGGATGGTGAGCTTGAGCGCCTTCAACCGGGTGGCGACCTCGTCCAGTTCCGCTCCGCTCGGCCGTGACCAGGCGAGTTCGACCCAGCCGGGATAGCGCTGGTCGTCGCCGTAGAACGCAGCGAGCGCTTCGAAGCTGTCGATGCCGCGATGAATTTGGGCACCGCTCCGCTCGGTCGCCTCGGCGTGGAGCGAGCGCTGGATGTTCTCGATCTCGCCGGCGGCGCGGCCAAGAAATTGGTCTTTTGCCTGTCCGATGAAATTGGGCTTGCCATCATCGCGGTAAAGCCGGTCGCGGCGCAGGACCGAAACCTGACCGCCAGTAACATCGCGCCCGCCGATCTCGAGGATCAGCGGCACGCCCTTCTTGACCCAGCCCCAGCGCTTGGCCGTCGCCTTGCCGGGGCGCTTGTCGAGCAGCACGCGGATCGGCTCGCCCAGCGCCGATTGCGTGACCAGCGCGCGCCGCAGTTCCTCGCAATAGGCCAGGATTGCAGCGTCGCCCTCATCCTCCCGTAGCATCGGCAGGATGACGATCTGCTGCGGGGCGATGGCAGGCGGTACGCGCAGACCGTCGTCGTCGCCGTGGGTCATGATGACGCCGCCGATCAGCCGGGTCGAGACCCCCCAGCTGGTGGTGTGGCAGAGCTGCTGGCTGCCCTCGCGGTCCTGGTAGCGGATACCGGCGGCCTCGGCAAAACCGGTGCCGAGGTAGTGCGAGGTGCCCGCCTGCAGTGCCTTGCCGTCCTGCATCATCGCTTCGATGCTGTAAGTCGCAACCGCACCGGGGAAACGCTCGTTCTCAGGCTTTTCGCCGGCGATCACCGGCATCGCCAGCGCTTCTTCGGCGAAGCTGCGGTACATCTCCAGCGCGCGGAGCGTTTCGGCCATGGCGTCCGCCTCGTCGGCGTGGGCGGTGTGGCCTTCCTGCCAGAGGAATTCGCTGGTGCGCAGGAACATGCGGGTGCGCATTTCCCAGCGCACGACATTGGCCCATTGGTTGGTTAGCAGCGGCAGGTCGCGCCAGCTCTGGATCCAGCGCGCCATTGCCGCCCCGATCACGGTTTCCGACGTCGGGCGGACGATGAGCGGTTCTTCGAGCTTGGCCTCGGGATCGGGCACCAACCCGCCCTTGCCGTCAGCAATCAGCCGGTGATGGGTGACGACCGCCATTTCCTTGGCGAAGCCTTCGACATGCGCGGCCTCCTTGGCGAAAAAAGACAGCGGGATGAACAGCGGGAAATAGCAGTTCTGCACGCCGGCCG
>JANONQ010000180.1:0-2560 GCA_031420935.1 Novosphingobium sp.
CCCGAAACCGTTCGCAGCAACCGGTTGGATAAATCCTCAAGGTCGTGCATCCGGTCGGCGAGCAGCGGGTCGTCAATCTGGCGCATGCGCATGCGGGTGCGCTGCTGCACGCGTTCGATTGCGGCTTCGGCCGTGAGTCCGGAATCGATCGCCTCATTGATCCGCCTGGCCCAGCCTTCGTCATAGGCGAACATCTTGTATGTCTCGAGCACCTCCTCGTGCTCACCGCCGACCCCGAATTCGGCCTGGCCCGCCATGCGGTCGATCTGCTCGCGCATCTTGTCGAAGGCCAGGAAGACACGCTGCCGCTCGGCCTCGGTGTCCTCGGCCATAACATGCTCGATGGTGACCCGCGGCTGGTGGAAAACGGCTGCGCCGCTGGCCAGTCCCTTGACCAGTTGCAGCCCGGTCAGCCGCTGCGGCCCACTCAACGTCGCCGGGAGTCCGTGGATGTCGTCCTCGTCGACCAGGCCGGCGTTCTCGATCAGCTCCGACAAGACCATGGCCACGGTCTGCAGCGTCTCGATCTCGACCTCTTCGTAGCGGCGGGAATCGATATGCTGGACGCAAAGCACGCCCGCCGCACGCTCACGCCGGACAATCGGCACCCCGGCGAAGGAATGATATTTTTCCTCGCCGGTTTCCGGGCGATACGAGAAATCCGGGTGGGCCGTGGCTTCGGCAAGGTTGAGCGTTTCGACATTGCCGGCGATGATACCGACAAGGCCTTCACCCAACGCCATGCGCGTCATGTGCACCGCGCTTTGTTCAAGCCCGCGGGTGGCGAAGAGTTCGAGCATGCCTTCGCGCAGCAGGTATATTGAACAGACCTCGCTATTCAGGCCGCCGCCAATCACTTCCACCACGCGGTTGAGCTTGGCCTGCGCGGCACTTCGCGATGCCATGACATCGTGGAGCTGCGTAAGGATCGTCCGGGACGCTGATGGGGCGGCTGGTGTCGGCATCCGCCTTCCCTAGCCCAAAGCAAATGCTTTGGGAACGCGCGTCCCGGCGCTACGAGCTTAGATATGCGTGATCAACTCCTTGATCCGCAGCTTTCGTTTCTTGAGTTGCTGAAGCATCGCTGGGTCAGGCAAAGGGCGGCTCAATTCTTCATCGATTCGGCGTTCAAGGCCGGCATGCTTGAGCTGTAAGGCGCTGACGTGCGAAGTTTCCATCGGTGGTCCTCCTTTGATAGGCCGAACCCTCAGGCCGACTCGGCATTCGGGCCCGACGCGATTGTCATCAAAGCATAAACCATCTATCTTGCGAAGCGGCTATTCAACGCATTTCGGTGGAGTAAGCCGTGGCTGCGGTAAGCCGCCCCGCTTCGCGCCGAAACATCGGCGGCTTGCGGCAGCGATATTTCAGGGATGGCGGCGTGAACGAAGATGAAATGCGCAGGCGCCTCGAGGTGCTCAGGATCGAGCATCGCGATCTCGACGCGGCGATCGATGCCTTGTCCTCAACGGTGATGACTGATCAGCTGCAGATTGCCCGGCTGAAGAAACGCAAGCTCAGGCTCAAGGATCAGATCGCGCAGATCGGGGATTATCTCATTCCGGACATCATCGCCTGATGCGGGAGCAGGCGGGCTGAGGACCGTCCCGGTTTCGGACAGTCCAGCTTTTGTGCACGAGTTCGCCGATCGGACAGTTGCCTTGCCGGTTATCGCCGGACTATCTGATTTGCCTATGGCGCAAGCGCTCACCATCAATCCTCGCATTGTCGAGAGTCTTTATTGCGAGGCGCTGGTCCTGTCCGACGAGGTGCGCGCAGCCTTCGCCATGCCGGAACAAGGGGACCAGGCGCCATCGCCCAGCGATTTGGCGCGGGTGGCGGTTTCGTGCGAATCGCTGCGGACAATTACCCGGATGATGCACGCGCTAGCCTGGCTGCTGAACCATCGCGCTTATTTCAAGGGCGAAGTCTCGGAATTCCAGCTGCGCCGCTATGGGAATTTGTCAGCAGATTCCTTTGCGCCCGACCGTGATCGACTGCGGCTGATCGACGCCGAGCGGCGCGAACTTATCCGCTTGACCGAGCGGTTTTATGAACGCCTGCAACGGCTCGAGCGTGGCTGGCGGGAGAGCGAGACCCTGGCTCCCGGCGCGGTCGCGCGCCTGCACGAACGGATAGGCGGTACGGGCGCCGTGCAGCTGGTTAGCTGAACTCACAAGCGGGAACTCAAAGTCCGGCTAGCGCCCTGTGCCAAGCCTCCAGCCGGGCTAACCGCTGCGCGGCGCCCAGCCCCGGTGCGAAGCGGCGGACCGGACCGCGCATGGCCGCGGCGGCTTCCGCCAGTGAGGCAAACAGCCCGGCGCCAAGCCCGGCCAGCATCGCCGCACCCAGGGCTGTCGTCTCGACGAAGTCCGGTCGTTCAACTTCCAGCGCCAGCATATCGGCGAGATCCTGCGCTATCCAGTCGTTGGCGCTCATCCCGCCATCAATCCGCAGTCCGCTCCAGGGCGCGCCATCGCCGGCGAAGGCTTGGGCGAGGTCGTGGGTTTGCAGCGCCATGGCTTCGAGTGCGGCGCGAACGATATGGGCGCGGGTGCTG
>JANONQ010000181.1:0-13552 GCA_031420935.1 Novosphingobium sp.
CCGTGATCGGCCCAGCCTTGCGTCCGGTCAGTTGCGCGTTACTGCTGTTGTATTCGCCATGACGCGGCGGACGTCGAGGAACACATACAGCACCACTGCCATCCAAAGACCAACCAGGACCCAAAGCGTCACTGGCAGGCCAGGCATTCCTCATAATCCGTCTGCGCGGCCAGTTCGATGACCGGCGGAGCGGCGGTGTTGTCCGCCTCCACCCCGCCCGCAAAACCGGCGCGCTGCACGCTTTTAGAGCGCAGGTAATAGAGCGACTTGATGCCCTTCTCCCACGCCTGGAAGTGCAGCATCATCAGATCCCATTTATCGACATCGGCGGGAATATAGAGGTTCAGGCTCTGCGCCTGGTCGATAAAGGGCGTGCGGTCGGCGGCGAATTCGAGCAGCCAGCGCTGGTCGATCTCGAAGCTGGTCTTGTAGACCGCTTTTTCCTCGGGGCTGAGGAAATCGAGATGCTGAACCGAACCGCCATGTTCGAGGATCGAATTCCAGACGTTGTTCGAATCCTTGCTCTTGGTTTGCAGCAGCTTTTGCAGATAGGGGTTCTTGACCACGAAGCTGCCCGACAGCGTCTTGTGGGTGTAGATGTTCGCCGGGATTGGCTCGATGCAGGCGGAGGTGCCGCCGCAGATGATGCTGATCGAGGCGGTCGGCGCGATCGCCATCTTGCACGAGAAGCGCTGCATCGCGCCCATGTCGGCGGCATCGGGGCACGGACCTCGTTCCTGCGCGAGCAGCAGCGAGGCCTCGTCCGCCCCGGCGGCGATGTGCTTGAACATCTTGAGGTTCCACGCCTTGGCCATGGCGGACTCAAAACCGATGCCCTTCATCTGCAGGAAGGAGTGGAAGCCCATCACCCCCATGCCGACCGAACGCTCACGCGATGCGGAATATTTCGCCCGGGCCATCTCATTGGGCGCACGGTCGATATAGTCCTGCAGGACATTGTCGAGGAAGCGCATGACATCCTCGATGAACGTGCGGTTCTCGTGCCATTCCTCCCAGGTCTCGAGGTTGAGCGAGGACAGGCAGCAGACCGCGGTACGGTCTTTGCCGAGGTGATCGCGCCCGGTTGGCAGGGTGATTTCCGAGCACAGGTTAGAGGTCGATACCTTGAGCCCGAGATCGCGGTGATGCTTGGGCATCATTCGGTTCACCGTGTCCGAAAACACAATATAGGGCTCGCCCGTCGCCAGCCGGGTCTCGACCAGCTTCTGGAACAGCGAGCGGGCATCGACCGTAGCGCGGATCGAGCCGTCCTTGGGGCTGCGCAGGTGGAATTCGGCGCCGTCGCGCACCGCTTCCATGAATGCGTCGGTCAGCAGCACGCCGTGGTGAAGGTTGAGCGCCTTGCGGTTGAAATCGCCCGAGGGTTTGCGGATTTCGAGGAACTCCTCGATCTCGGGATGGGCAACGTCGAGATAGCAGGCCGCCGAGCCGCGCCGCAGCGAGCCCTGGCTGATGGCGAGCGTCAGGCTATCCATCACCCGCACGAAGGGGATGATGCCGCTGGTTTTGCCGTTGAGCCCAACCGGCTCGCCGATGCCGCGCACCTGGCCCCAATAGGTGCCGATGCCGCCGCCGCGGCTGGCGAGCCAGACGTTTTCGTTCCAGGTGTTGACGATGCCTTCGAGGCTGTCATCGACCGAATTGAGATAGCAGCTGATCGGCAGCCCGCGCCCGGTGCCGCCGTTCGACAGGATCGGGGTCGCCGGCATGAACCACAGCTTCGAGATATAATCATAGAGCCGCTGGGCGTGGTCCTGATCGTCCGCATAAGCATCGGCGACGCGGGCGAATAGGTCCTGATAGGTTTCGCCGGGCAGCAGATAGCGGTCGTCGAGCGTATCCTTGCCGAATTCGGTGAGCAGCGCATCGCGGGCGGGATCGGTGGCGATGGTGAAGCGCCGTGCCATGATCGATTTGGAATCGCCGGGACCAGCCGCCGCCGCGACGCCGACCGCACTGGCGAGGGCTTGTGCGCCAAGTTCGTCTATCAGTTCCGCCGTTGCCGCGTCGCTGTTTTGCGTCATCGCCACTGCCGGGCGTCTGCCCGCCTCCTGTTGATCCGCCGATGATTCCGGTCCAGCTTCGGTCACAACTGCCTGTATTTCAAAAAGGCCAGTTGCTTCGATTGGCAATCCGGGTTCACTTCCGTTACTGAAATCCACGCTGATGCCTCTCGACTTTGCCAAATACTGCGAAACGCCTGGGCGGTGTTCCGCTTTCGTTCGACTCGGAGGGCACGCTGGCCATCCTAGCAGAACGCCGGTCAAGCGGGGATATAATTATCCCCCATTTGTTCCGAAGTCAGGTGACTTCCCTCAATGCGCCACGCTAAATCTATCTAGACCTAGCGCCCTGCGGAATGCCGGACCACTATCGATAGTGGGCATTCGCCCTGCATACGCAATAGCGTGAATCGCAGATTTACCATTCGCGGTGTCCCGATCCGGTCAACAACTCATATTGCGGCGCAGCGACGCGCGAGAATTCCGCCACTGCCGAAGGCGCAAGGGTTAAACTGAATCTGTGAAAAACTATTTCCCAAGCGGACGGGCTTGCCCGCCATCGGCTGGCGAACCTGTAGACGATTGCCATTCGCCCCGATTGCGGCAAACATCGGCCGGTCAATTCGGTCCACAAAAAGGGGAATGCCATGCTCAACATCATCGGTGCGATCGTCAGCGGGTTGATTGTCGGTGCGCTGGCGCGGTTCTTCTATCCGGGCGCGGTCGAAATGAGTTGGCTGATGACCATCGTGCTGGGCGTCGCCGGCTCACTGCTCGCCGGATTGGTAACCGCCTCGCGCAGCGCGGGCGGGGTTCGCGAGGGTATCAGCCGCGCCGGCTGCTTGGCGTCGCTGCTCGGCGCGATGCTGCTGATCTTCGTCGGGCGAATGCTCGGCTGGGGTTGAGCGGCTAGGGCCGGTTCACCCCTTAGCCACCGCCGCCGCCAAGCCATAATTGTAATTCGGCAGCGAATGAAACGCCTGCTTCAACGCTTCGCCCCAGCCTGACGAAATCGCGTTGAAATAGGGATCGTCGCCGCTAACCCGCCGCTCGTGCAGCGGTGCGAAGCCGTCGCGTTCGATCAGCATCAGATCGAGCGGCAGGCCTACCGAAAGATTGGCTTTCAGCGTGGAATCGAAGCTGACCATCAACAGTTTCACCGCACTCTCGAAGCTCATCGTCCGGTCATAGCCGCGCAGGATGATCGGCCGCCCGTATTTGGTCTCGCCGATCTGGAAGAACGGCGTGTCGAAGCTTGCCTCGATAAAGTTGCCTTCGGGATAGATCAGGAACAGCCGCGGCTCCATGCCGCGAATCTGGCCGGCAACGATCATCGAGGCGTTGAACTGGCCCTTTTTTTCCGGCGCGGCACCGTCCTGGCCGTTGTCGGGCTCACGTTGCTGCACTGTCGTGTGGAGCAGATCTCCCGCAATACTCGCGACCTGGAACATGCTCTGCGCCTTGAGCAGCGAATTCTGCCGTTCGGAAGGAGCCTTGGTCCGCTCTTCAAGCTGGCTCACCACCGCCTGCGTCGTCGCCAGATTGCCCGCGGTCATCAAAGCGACGATCCGCTCGTCGGGCACCGTCCAACTGTGCATCTTGCGAAACACCGAGATATTGTCGACGCCCGAATTGGTCCGGGTGTCGCTCATCAGCACCAGGCCGCAATCCAGCAGCATTCCGACACAATAGGTCACCTTGGCAAAACTCCGTCCTGTCCCGGCTATTGTTCGGAGGTTTGCTGCCGGACTGCAAGTCTGACCGACAATTCGCTGTCGACTGCGCCGTACGATATGCCAGTGACCGGCGCGGCTTCGCGGTAGTCGCAGCCGCTTGCCACCCGGACATAGCGCTCGTCGGGGCTGATACCGTTGGAAATATCGAATGCCACCCAGCCCAGATCCGCCACATGCGCCTCCGCCCAGGCATGACCGGCGTCTTGTTCGACGCGGTCGTCCATCAACAGATACCCGCTGACGTACCGCGCCGGGATACCCAGGGCGCGGGCGGCGCCGATGAAGATATGGGCATGATCCTGGCAGACCCCCGCTCCCTTGGTCATGGCCTGTTCGGCGGTGGTCGCAGAATCGGTCCGGCCGATTTCATAGCGCACCGCGTCCACGACCGCGCCGGACAGAACATGCAGCACATCGAGCGGGTTGGCGGGGTTCGGCTCGAACGGCGCAATCATCGCGCGGATTGCCGCCCCCGGCTGGGTCAGCGTGGTTTGCGCCAGGAACGCCCAGAGCGGCATGTGCCCGGAATGCTCACCGAGAATGCCGGCATGATCTGCGGTATCCACCAGACCGGTGCAATCGATGGTGATCGACTTGGTGCCGGGCTCGGCGGAAACCAGCGCGGTATGATTATAGTGCTGATCGTCGTATTCGGCCTCGCAATGCGCGCCGTCGAGCTTCATGTCCCAGGCGAGCACCGTCTGGCCGTGAGTCGGTTTGGGCATCAGCCGCAGACGCTGCAACCCATAGACCGCCGGCTGGGCGAAGTCGTAATGCGTCACATGGCGGATCGCCAGGCGCATCAGACTGCGAACCGGTAGCTAGAGGCAATGGATTCAGCAAAGCGGCGATTGTCGGCGAGGAAGCGGGTCAGGAATTCATGCAGCCCCCCGGCGATGATCGCCTCGATGGTTGACTGGTTCAGCCTGGTGCTGGCTCCGTATAGCAGTTCCTGCGCCATGGTTTGCTCGCCATATTCCTCGGCCAGGCTCGCCAGATTGCTGCGCAGCTTGCCGTAACAGAACGCCAGGCTGCGCGGGAAGCGGCCGTCGAGGATCAGAAACCGGGCAATCCCTCGCGGATCGATCCCGCCATCGTTCAGCCAGCGGTAGGCACGCTCGCCCGAGACCGAGCGCAGCACGGTTTCCCATTGGACATTGTCGAGGTTGGTACCGACCCAACTGACAGCCGGCAACAGTACGTAATATTTCACGTCGAGAATCCGCGCGGTGTTGTCGGCGCGTTCGAGGAAGGTGCCCATCCGGGCGAAGTTGTAGATTTCATTGCGCAGCATCGTCTCTTCCATGGCCCCGCGCACCAGCGTCGCGTGACGCCGGATCGCTGCAAGCACCGTGAAAAATTCCGGCGCGCGGACCGGCCGGGCCAAGAGTTGTTTCAGCTCTATCCAGCACTCGTTGGTCGCCTCCCAGACCTCGCGGGTGATCGCGGTCCGCACGCTCCGGGCGTTATTCCGCGCGTTCTCGACCATGTTAAGCACGCTTCCGGGATTGTCGCGCTCGCGCAGGATGAAATTGGTCACGGCATGCCGGCTGGTTTCGGCATGGGTAGCGGCGAATTTGGCTTCGAGTCCGAGCGTCGTCAGCACCGAACGCCATTCGTCATGGTCTGTGCGGGAGCCGCGCATCAGCGCCATGCGAAATCCCGCGTCGAGCAGCCGGGCGCTGTTCTCCGCGCGTTCGAGATAGCGGAACATCCAGAAAATGCCATTTGCGGTGCGGCCCAGCACTGCCTCAGTCCTCCAACACCCAGCTGTCCTTGGTCCCGCCGCCTTGCGACGAATTGACCACCAGCGAGCCTTTTTTGAGAGCGACCCGGGTCAGTCCGCCGGGGGTGATGTCGATCGAGTCTGGCGACACCAGCACGAAGGGCCGCAGATCGACGTGGCGGGGCGCGATCCCGGCCTTGGTCAGGATCGGCACCGTGGACAGCGACAGGGTCGGCTGGGCAATGTAGTTTTCCGGGTGGGCGCGCAGCTTCTGGGCAAAGTCCGCAAGCTCCTTCTTCGAGGACATTGGACCGATCAGCATGCCGTAGCCGCCCGAGCCATGGACTTCCTTGACGACCAGTTCATCGAGATGGGCCAGCACGTATTTCAGTGCGTCAGGCTCTGCGCAGCACCAGGTAGGGACGTTGTGGAGAAGCGGTTTCTCGCCGGTATAGAATTCGATTATCTGCGGCATGTAGCTGTAGATCGCCTTGTCGTCGGCGATGCCGGTGCCCGGTGCATTGGCGATTGTGACGCCGCCGGCCCGGTATATGTCCATTATTCCTGAAACACCAAGCCTACTGACCGGGTTGAAGGTCAATGGATCGAGGAAGTGATCATCGACCCGCCGGTAGATCACATCGACCGGAACATAGCCGCGAGTCGTGCGCATCGCGATGCGGCCATCGACGACGCGCAGGTCGCTGCCTTCCACCAGCTCGGCGCCCATCTGGTCGGCAAGAAATGCGTGCTCGTAAAAGGCGGAATTGTGGATCCCCGGGGTCAGCACCGCGACGACCGGCCGATCACCGGCGCAATCGGGCGCACAAGCGGCAAGGCTGCGCGCCAGCCGCCGCGGATATTCCGACACCGGCCGCACCGCGACACGCGTGAACAGCTCCGGAAACATCGCCATCATGGTTTCGCGGTTCTCCAGCATATAGGAGACCCCCGACGGCGTGCGGGCATTGTCCTCGAGGACCACGAAGCCGTCCGCCTCCGTGCGCACCAGATCGATGCCGACGACATGGGTGTAAATCCCGCCGGGCGGCTCGAAGCCGACCATTTGCGGCAGGAAAGCAGGATTGCGGCTAACCAGATGCTCTGGCAGGCGCCCGGCACGGACGATTTCCTGGCGGTGATAGATGTCGTGCAGGAAGGCATTGAGCGCGCGGACGCGCTGTTCAATCCCGCGGGACAGCCTTCGCCAATCGGCGGCGGAGATGATCCGGGGGACAACGTCGAAGGGGATCAGCCGCTCCTCGCCGTCCTGGTCGCCGTAGACATTGAACGTTATGCCGGTGCGGCGGAACAGGCGTTCGGCCTCATCGCTCTGTTGCCTTAGCCAGCCGGGAATCTGGGTTTCAAGCCAGCCGCAATAATCGCCGTAGGCGGGCCTGACCGCGCCCGACGGGTCGTGCATTTCGTCGTAAGCTACGGATGAATCGGGCGGCATTGCATCTCCATCACCGGGACATGCCGTACAGGCGAAGCGTTGCCAAGCTCTCAATGCTGCATTTGCGAAATGGAATTGGCACATTGCGAAAAAGGCATCAGGCGCCTTGCTTGCGGCGGCGCGGCGGGTAGGAGGGCCGGCCAGTCGGATCGCTGACCGGCGGCGTGAGCGGATCCAAGCGAGAAACAATGCACGCATCCGAACAGATCGCGCGGCGACCCCCTTTCCTGCTGGCAAGGCCCGGCCGGCGCGAGGGGCTGTGGCTGGCGGCAGCGCTGGCGCTGCTTGCCTGCCTACCGGTGCTGGCCGCGGTGCGCCCACAGATGACTGACTATCCGTCGCATCTCGCCCGCTACTACATCATGCTTGATGCCGGGCGCAGCGAGTGGCTGGCCCGCTATTACTCATTCAAATGGAGCTGGTCCGGCAATCTGGGGGTCGACCTCCTCATGTGGCCGATGGCCCGGGTGTTCGGGCTAGAGATGGCCGGGCGGATAATCGCCGCAGTGATCCCGCCGCTGTGCGGTTTGGCGATGATAGCGGTGGAATGGACCCTGCGGCGGCGGATCGGGGTGGGCACACTGCTCGCCCTGGTGACGGTGTGGTCACCGGCGCTGCTGATGGGCCTGCTCAACTTCAGCCTGTCGCTGACGCTGGCGCTGTTCGCCTTTGCCGGCTGGGTGAGGCTGGAGCGGTGGCGCTGGCGGGCGCTGCTGTTTTTGCCGGTGGGGGTGCTGGTGTGGCTGTGCCATCTCGCCGGCTGGGGCGTGCTGGGCGTGCTGGTGCTCGGTTACGAACTCCACCAGCGCCGCTCGTTCGCCGCTTTTGTCGCACCGTGGCCGCTCGGATTGCCGGCCCTCGACCTGCTTACCGGCGGCGGCCCGCCTGGGATGCTGTCCTACGGGGCCAATGTCGCTCTCTACAAGACGACGATCTGGTCCATGGCGCTGCGCGACCAGTCGTGGTGGCTCGATATCAGCTCTCTGGCTTTCCTGGTACTGGCGATGGTGGTCGCGGCGCTGTTCAGGCGGATCGACTGGCGGCTAGGCCTGGCGGCGCTGGCATTCGCGGCGCTCTCGCTAGCGCTGCCGCGCCATCTCGGCGGCGGCGACTACACCGATTTCCGCTTGATCGCTGTCGCACTGACGATCGGATGCCTTGCGATCGACTGGGCGCCGCCGCGCTTCGCGCTGTGGCTGGTGCCCGCGCTCTATCTCGGACGACTCGCCGTGACAGTGTTGTCCTGGCAAGCCAGCTCGCGCGAAGTCGAAGCCATGTTGCTCGCGCTGGACCATATCCCGCTGGGCGCGCGGGTTGCCGGTGCGGTGCTGCAGGACACCAGCGACTGGTCCATCGACACGCTTCAACATGTTCCGAGCTATGCCACCGTGCGCCGCGACGCGCTGGTCAACACCCATTTCGCCGAGCCTGGCGTGCATATGCTGCGCCTGCGCCAGCACTTGCGCGGCTTTACCGATCCCTCGCAGCGGCTATTGATCGGACCGCGCCAACCGATCGATCTCGCCGCGTTCGCGCCAGCGCGGCAGGCGGATTATCTGTGGTATATCGGTGCCCGCGCGCCCGCCACCATGCCGGCCGGCGCGGTGGTGCTTTACGTTACGCGCAGCAGCTTCCTCGCCCGGCTTGCAAAAGCGCCGCCTGCCCGCTAGATCGCGCCCATCTTCCGACATCGGAGACTCGCTGCCCCTCCCGGCTCACTTGATTGACCTTACTTGATCAATCAGCGCCGGGGCGGCGATGGTCCTGTGGCGGAAGGCAGGAGTAAAGTTGCCATGGAAGACCGCCCAGCCAAACCAAAAGTCACACCCGGGGAATTCATGCGCCAGGTGCAGGCCGAAGGGCGCAAGGTTGTTTGGCCCACCCGGCAGGAAACCGTCACCACCGCCATCTTCGTGGCGATCATGATGACGATCCTGGCGATATTCTTCCTTGGCGTCGATTCGCTGTTCGGCACCGTCGTTAAATGGCTGCTGACGCTTGCTTAATACAAGGTGCCTGATCCGGTCCTTTAGACCCTGACGCCCAGACAAGAGAGAACCATGGCCCGCTGGTATATCATCCACGCCTATTCCGGCTTCGAGAACAAGGTCCGCGATTCGATCCTTTCGGAGGCCGAGCGCAAAGGTCTGTCGGAGCTGGTCGAGGCCGTTGAGGTCCCGACCGAGACCATCACCGAGGTCAAGCGCGGCAAGAAGGTGCAGGTCGAGCGCAAATTCATGCCCGGCTATGTCCTTGCGAAGCTGGGCCTCAGCGACGATGTCTACCATTTGATCAAGAACACCCCGAAGGTCACCGGATTTCTTGGCCCCAACGGCAAGCCGCAGGCGATCTCGGACCGTGAGGCCGCCCGCTACTTCGGCGCCCGCGACGCCGCCGCCGCCGAACCGCGCAAGCATGTCTCGGTGGATTACGAGATCGGCGATTCGGTCAAAGTACTGGACGGCCCCTTCGCCAGCTTCAACGGCATGGTCGAAGAACTCGATTTCGACAAAAACCGCGTCAAGGTCTCGGTCTCGATCTTCGGCCGGGCAACGCCGGTCGAACTCGATTTCGAGCACGTCGAACTGTCGAAGTAACGATCCGGTCTGCCTTGGCAATTCCATTGCAATTGCCCGCCAACCTCGCTATCGGCGCGCGCTTCCGGCAACGGAAAATCCCCGCGGGAGGAAGCTTTGCCGCTTCTGTCTGACCGCTCACTCTGAGGCTCCAGTGCGAGCCGACAGGAAGAAAGGAGGCCCTTCGTGGCCAAGAAAATAACGGGCTATATCAAGCTGCAGGTGCCCGCGGGCGATGCCAAGCCGGCGCCGCCGATCGGTCCGGCGCTGGGTCAGCGCGGTGTCAACATCATGGAATTCTGCAAGCAGTTCAACGCGGTTACCAAGGACGTCGAGCGCAGCACGCCGCTGCCGACGATCATCACCGTGTTTGCCGACCGCAGCTTCACCTTCGTCACCAAGACGCCCCCGGCCAGTTTCCTGATCAAGAAGGCGGCCAATCTCAAATCCGGCTCGAAAGAGCCCGGCAAGATTTCCGCCGGCACCATCAAGCGTTCGGCGCTCGCCGAGATCGCCCGGACCAAGATGGCCGACCTCAACGCCAACGACATCGATCAGGCGACAAAAATCATCGAGGGCTCTGCCCGTTCGATGGGCATGCAAGTGGTGGAGGGCTGATTCGATGACAAATTCGACCAAGAAGCAGAAAGCTCTCACCGCGAAGCTGGGCGATAACCAGAAGTTCTACGGCGTCGATCAGGCCCTCAAGCTGCTGCGCGATCTCAAGACCACCAAATTCGATGAAACTGTCGAAGTCGCGCTCAACCTGGGTGTGGATCCCCGCCATGCCGACCAGATGGTGCGCGGCATGGTGACGCTGCCTTCGGGAACCGGCAAAGACGTCAAGGTCGCGGTGTTCGCGCGCGGTGACAAGGCCGAAGCCGCGCTCGCGGCCGGCGCCGACAAGGTGGGTGCCGAAGATCTGCTGGAAGACATGCAGGCGGGCAATCTCGACTATGGCCGGGTCATCGCCACGCCAGACATGATGGGCATCGTCGGCCGTCTCGGCAAGGTGCTTGGCCCGAAGGGGCTGATGCCAAACCCGAAGCTGGGCACGGTCACCCCGAACGTCGCAGAAGCGGTCAAGGCGGCCAAGAGCGGCCAGATCGAATTCCGCGTCGAAAAGGCCGGCATCATCCACGCCGGCATTGGCAAGATGAGCTTCTCCGATGCCGCCATCCGCGCCAATTTCGATGCCTTTGTCGATGCCATCGTCAAGGCCAAGCCGGCCGGGGCCAAGGGAAAATATCTGCAGAAAATCGCGGTCAGTTCGTCCATGGGCCCGGGGCTCAAGATCGACGTGGCGCTGCTTCAGGGCAGTTGAGCGTAAGCTTCAGGGGAATCTAAAAGGCCGGGTGGGGAAACCTTCCCGGTCTTTTTCGTTTCAACGCCTGGCCTGTTAACAGGGCCCGAGCGGCGCGCGCGATCCCGGCCTATTCGGGCTGCATGCCGGCATCCAGCGCAATCGAATCGCGGGGCAGGCTGATGCCCGCCGCGCGGTCGCTGCGCCAGATCAGAGTGCCGGCCATCGGCGGGAAGCCTGCGAATTCGACGGCAATCCTGCTACCGATGTCGTCGTCGAGTTCGGCCTGAACTTTCAGCCCCGAACATGAAACATTATCGATACCGGCGTCGCGCCCATCCAGCTTCAAGACCATCGGCGCGGTGCTGATCGCATCGGCAAAGCGTTCCTCGTGGCGTTGATCGCTTTCGCGCGGCACCCGGCGGACGATCATGTCCGCGATCCTGCCGCCGGCACTCTGCTTTTTGGTTTTCAGTGGGGAGGTGTCGGCAGCAACGATGCCCTGCATGATCGTTTCGCGGCGCGACAGCAGTTCGTCGTTGGCCGGTCGCGGCAAGGGATGATCGGGCGATGTCACGATAGCGAGCGGAGCGGAGGGTTGTGGAAAGTAGCGCTCGGCTACGGAATGATGCAGCGGGTGTTCGAATACCACGCCGGCCTGATCACCATCGCACCAGGCAATCGTCGTACCAAGGCTTTCCAGTCCCGGAATCTTGACCCAGAGATGGTTCCCGGCAAGCAGCAGGGAATTGCCCGCGATGCGGCAGCCATTGGCGTTGAAGTCAACCATCCGGGCGGGAGCGGCGGAACGGCTGCGTTCGCGCACGGATATGTCGAGCGGCGCGCTTTGCCGCCGCATGCGGCGCTGTTCGACAAAATCGGGATCGCGGTGAAACTCTATGCCCATGTCACTTTTCCTCGACACTGTCTGCTACAACGCCATTGCTTGCCGAACCCCGGTTGGGCTGCAATCGCGATTCCGGCGATGTCTCGAAACAGGATGAAGATTGTCGGTTAAGCTAACGCGGGTCGTGCCGGATCCGGCAATCGGCTGAACACTGCTGGAAATCCAGTAGGAGCCTTGCTGCCGGAGCAATAACCTCAGCGCTCAAATGCCTCCCGGTACCGCCGGCTTGCCTATCGCCTCCAGCGCATCCGCCAGGGCGCGGCTACAGTCGGCCAGGTCTTCGGCATCGACCGAGCGGATGACGAAATTGGCGCCGTTGCGCCCGTCGCGCCAGAATGGATAGCTGCCGATCTGGCACGAGCTATGGGCCTTTTCGGTGTCGCGCAGCAGCTCGGCGACTTCGCTTTCCGCCACCCAGCAGCCAACGGTTTCGCTGTGCAGCAATGCGCCGCCATCGAGCGTGCCCGACAGCGCATCGAGCATGCCGGCGGTGATCTGCGGCACGCCGGCCATCAGGAAGACATTGCCGATGCGGATGCCGGGTGCGCCGGAATAGCGGTTGGGGATCAGCAGGGCGCCGCCCGGCACCCGCGCCATCCGCAGCCGCGCCTGGTTCACCCCGCCGCGCGTCTCATAGTAATCCTCGAGAATCTTGCGCGCCACCGGATGGATTTCCACCCCGAGCCCGAGCGCCTCGGCGACGGCATCGACGGTGATGTCGTCATGCGTCGGGCCAATCCCGCCAGTGGTGAACAGATAGTCGTTGCGGACCCGCAGCGTGTTCACCGCCTCGACGATCGCCCCGGTATCGTCGCCGACAACGCGAACTTCCTTGAGCCTGATGCCCTGCACGCCCAGCCAGCTGGCGATCTGGGCGATGTTCTTGTCATGCGTGCGGCCCGAAAGAATCTCGTCGCCGATAACGATCAGGGCGGCGGTATAGATGCGGGACGAATCGGCCATAGGGCAGGGTTAGGACATAGTGGGGTTTGGGCAAAGGGGAAGCGGTTGGCGCTTGTGCTTCGATAAGCTCAGCATGGGCGGGCTTGGGGTAGACCAAGGGCATGAGAGGGCTTGAGGCTAACCCAAAACCGGCAAAACAGGCGTCACGATATCGACGCTCCATGCAGCCATTTGTCCGAGCAGCCCATAGGAAGCCGGCCACGATATCAACCCGCAGCGTCCAGGCCGCGTTACGATAGCCGAACAGCGCAGCGAAGTTCGGCTTGAAGGCGTGTAAGCAATCCGGCGGCGGATTGCCAGTCGCGTCCCTCTTTGCCACAAGCCCGCAATGCCTGTCATTGCCGCTCGCCGCTATACCGCCGGCGCTTCTTCCGAACCTGCCATCGCCATCGACGGCGTGCCACGCAGCGAGCAACCGCCGTACGCTTTCGACTGGGTCGGTCTGGCGCAGCCATCGGCCGAAGAAATGGAGCTGGTCCGCAGCCAGTTCGGCCTGCATCCGCTGGCGGTCGAGGATGCGTTAAGCCCGCAGCAGATGCCCAAGGTCCAATCATTCGGCAAACAGCTGTTCATCGTCGCGCGCACCGCCGCGTTCGAGGAAGGCGAAAATATCAATTATGGCCAGACCGCGATCTTCCTAGGGTCGGATTTCATTGTCACCGTGCGTTTCGGATCGACCAGGGCACATGATACGCTGCGCAAACGGCTGGAGCTGGATGCGGAACGTCTATCGGAAGGGCCGGACTTCGTCGCCCATGCCATTCTTGACTTCATCGTCGATGGTTATCAACCGATTATGGACCGGCTGGAGACTGCGGTGCAGGCGATGGAGGAGCGTGCGATCGAATCCTTCCCCGAGCC
>JANONQ010000182.1:0-1658 GCA_031420935.1 Novosphingobium sp.
ATACCAGGAGCTCGCCTTGGGAAACAGCGTCTGCGCAGCTTCATCGTTGACCCGCTGGACCCACGCGCTTTCGGCAGCCACTTCTGGAACGATGCTCGCCGCACCGCTGGTTTCAAGATGGGTGACGCAGTCCGCGATCCAATCCACGTGCTGCTCGATGCCGACCACCATATTGACCAGAACCGAGGGGCTGCCCGGCCCGGTGATGATGAACATGTTCGGGAAATCAGCGCACATCAACCCCAGATAATTGCGTGGTCCCGCCGCCCATTTGTCGATCAGGGAGACGCCGCCGCGGCCGCGAATATCAATCCGCGCCAGTGCGCCGGTCAAGGCATCATAGCCCGTCGCGCAGACGATCAGGTCAATCGGGATGGTCGCATCACTGGTCTGGATGGCCTGCGCGCTGACCTGAGTGATCGGAGTTGCTTGCAGATCGATCAATGTCACATTGGAACGATTATAGGTCTCATAATAGTCTGCGCCGACGCAAATCCGTTTCGCTCCCAAAGGATAATCCCGGGGGCACAGCTGCTCGGCAATGATAGGATCGTCGACAGCTTCGCGAATCCGCGCATGAACGAAATCGGCGGCGGTTTGATTGGCCGCCAGATCGGTCATGATGTCCTTGAAGGCGTGGACGAAATTGACCCCGCCCTGATCCCAGCGGTGCCGATACTCAGCCTCGCGCGCCTCGGCGCTGACGGCGAAGGCCGGGGTTTCGCTGAAGTCATAAAGGGTGCCAACCTGCTTGGCGCGGGCGCGAAGCGCCGGATACTCGGCCTTGCACTTCGCTAGCGCTTCAGCCGCGAGCGGCTGGTTGCGCGCCGGGATCACAAAATTGGGAGTGCGCTGGAAAACGAACAGCTGTTCTGCGTGCCTGGCAATTTGCGGGATCGCCTGAACCCCCGAGGATCCCGTCCCGATTACCGCGACATTCTTGTCGGCAAAATCGGGGGCCTCGTCTGGCCAGGCCCCAGTGTGCAGCACCGGTCCGGCAAAATCCTCTATTCCCGGCAGGTCGGGCAGACGCGAGGCAGACAATGAACCGCTCGCCATGATGCAATAGCGGGCGATGATTTCTTCGCCCCGGTCATCGCGAACAAGCCAGTGCTGCGCTGCATCATCAAACGCCGCCGAGACGATACTGGTGCCAAACGCAATCGAGCGGCGCAGATCGAACCGATCGGCAACATGGCGCAGATAGGCCAGTATCTCGGGCTGCCGGGCGAAGCGCTCGGTCCAGTCCCATTGCTGCTGGAGATCGTCTGAAAAGGAATAACTGTACTGCAGGCTTTCGACATCGCAGCGTGCGCCGGGATAGCGGTTCCAATACCAGACGCCTCCGACATCGTCTGCCGTTTCAACGGCATGCGCGACCACGCCGATCTCACGGAGCCTGTAGAGCGCGTACAGGCCGGCAAAGCCCGCACCAACGATCAGGGCGTCGATCTTGCGGGTCATATGGCACCAAATGCGCGCAATGGCGTGCGCGGCGCGGTCGTTTCGCCGTCAAAAGTTGCCGGGAACAACGCTTGCAATCCGCCTGGCGCCGTGTGCACCAGCCCGCGCGCTTGCACCTGGGGTGAGGTGAGCGCCTCCCCCAGATCCAGCACAAGTGAAAGGCAGCATTCGATGCCATCGAACCGGGACGCAAT
>JANONQ010000183.1:0-5734 GCA_031420935.1 Novosphingobium sp.
AGCGCAAAGACGACATTGGTGTTGCCGGCATCGATGGCGAGCAGCATGGCTTATGGTTCCGGTTCAGTCGGGCATGGCGAGGCGAACCTCGCCCGCGTGAATGGCACGGGTGCTGCCGTCCGCCAAGCGCAGTTGCAAGGCTCCGTCCGCAGTAAGCCCGGAAAATTTCCCGGCAAGATGCGTTTCACCCGGTTCGCCGGTGGTGAGTGCGGTCCCGACCGGATGTGCGGCGGCGAGCCAGCGATTAAGAATGGGATCAAGGCCGTAGCTGCGCCAGCGTTCCAGCTCGATAGCGAAGCTACCAGCGAGCTCGGCGGCGAAAGTATCGCGGGCGGGTGCCGGCGCGAAGTCCGCCAGCGCGGACGTCTTCCGGTCAGGCAATTGCGGGGCCGAGACGAGATTGACGCCGATGCCAACGATCACCGCCTCCCCTTCCCGCTCCAGCAGAATGCCGGCGAGCTTGGCTGAGTTGACCATGACATCGTTCGGCCATTTGAGCATGGCGCGATGGGGCGGCGGCAGGTGGTGATAAACCACCTCATGCACCGCCAGACCGGCTAGCAAGGCGAGAGTGCTCGGCAAAGGGTCGCCGAAGCGCTGATGCACCACCGTCGAACCCATGAAATTGCCCGCGCCATCGCACCATTCGCGCCCCTGCCGCCCCCGCCCCGCGCTCTGGCGGTCGGCGACGAGCCAGTGACCTTCGGGCACGAGTTGGCCGGCGCGGTGACGTGCGGCGAGATCGGCATTGGTGGAACCGGTTTCGGGAATGGTTTCGATCACGTTCATTTTTCTTCGTCACCCTAAACTTGTTTCAGGGCCCATTGAGCCAAAGGCGAAGCCGCCCGCATGGAAATGAAGTTGGCCGGCACCCTCCGCAATTTCAGTCACTGCGTGTGCGGCAAAATGGGTTTCTACAATCAAGGCGTCACCCTTAACCCAATTCTGAACGTCTGGCCCGGAGCGGGCAGTCCAAGTTGCGGGAGAATGATGGCGTCGGTTGCATTGTCGAGCGACGCCGTGAGCGTCAGCTTGCCCAGCACCCCTAGATCAGCGACCTTCCAAAATGCGCGAAAGTTGAGGCTGGTCGCGCCGGGCAGGCGGACGAACGCGCCGTTGTCGGCCAAATCGGTCGCGCGGCCGATATTGTGCACTTCGGCGCGCAAATCGAGCGATTCGGTGGCATTCCAATCAAGCGCAGCAACCATCTGTCTGCCCGGACGCTGAAGCAGAGCTTGCCATGTGCCGTCGCCTTCACGCTTTGATTTGCCATCCTGCAACGCCAAACTCAATTCTGCGCGAAGATCACTTGTCAGATGCGCGGTGGCGGTGGTCTCAAAGCCGTAGGAAACGCTTCCGCGCGTGTTGAACCGTTGCCGCCGGTTGACTGATCCGACGCGGACGATGCGCTGTGCAATGGTGTCGTCGGCATCGGAAAACCATGCTGTGCTGCTGACATCGAACGTGTCGGATGGTCGCCACGCAAAGGTCAGGTCACCCAGCAATGCGCGTTCGGGTGTGAGGTCGGGATTGGGGAGGAACCGGCCCAGTGCTTCGCCGAACAGTTCGCGCGTCGAAGGGAAGCGGTTGCGTCGGCCAAGCGATGCCGTGACGTCCAGCGTGGGCGATGCCGTCCAGCGCAGCGCGCCGAGGAAGCCGAGCGATGTCGACGAGGGCTGCGCGGGCTTATCGCCGGTAAGGGGCGTCTCGGCACGATCGACGCTGATGCCGATAGTGGCTTTCAGCGTGTCACTGAATTTGTGATCGATCTCTGCGCCGCCCGAGAAAAGCCGCTGGCGATAGGCAAGCGCCGGGCTGGCAATATAATCCTGCGCCAATCCTGTCGCGGTGCGCGAGTCAATCTGGATATGCGTGAAGGTCTGCGCGTTGCCCGATAATCGCAGTGTCGTGGCCCCGGGGCCGAGCGTCAGCACGGCGCGTGCGCCCGATGTCCGGTCGCTGCCATCCTCGCGGCTGCGCAAGGTGGTGTAGGTTGCGTCGCGGTAGGCGTCGATAGTTTGGTCAAACCATTGCCGCCAGCCTGTAAGGCGCAGGGTTGCGCTATCGCTCACCTGCCAACGAAGCGCGCCGGTCAATTGAATCAAATGCCAATCGGGATAGCGCCAGAAGCGCGGTGCCGAGACTGCGGGGTCGAGATCGCCCTGCGCCGCAATCCCGCGCTCGACATCGGCATTGAGGAGCGAGATGCGCAGAGCGATTGATCCCGCCTCATAGCCTCCGGCAACAAAGAGACTGCGGGCGGACAGGTCGGTGTTGGTTCGTCGGCGCGATGTTGTGAGATCGAACGGAACGCTTGAGCGCTCGGCGATGCGTTCGGCACCGCGTTCTAGCAGGCCGAACCCCGCCACGAGCGAGAAGTGATCGCCGGCGGGAAGACTTGCCAGCGCACTGGCGTTAACCGTGCCATAAGTTCCGGCTTGCGCTTCGGCTTGAACGCCGAAGCGGTCGCTGGCTGTAATCGTGCGCAGATCGACCACGCCGCCAACGGCATTGGTGCCATATTCGAGCGGCGATGCGCCCTTTACAATCTCGACTGAGCCAATCAGGCCTGCGGGCAATAACGCCAAATCAACGCGCCCGTCCCACGGCGTGGCGAGCGGTGCGCCGTCGAGAAACACCGTCGTCTGACGTTCTTCGGCCCCGCGCACGCGCACAACTGCCTCCCCTCGCGAATTGACGCGGAGCGATACGCCGGCGACCGAGCGGAATAGATCGGCGATGGCAGCAGGAGCCCGCTCGTCAATCGCTTCGCGGTCGAGAATGATGGCTGGCGAACGGACGCGCTGCGCGTCGCGTGACGCAGTAACGATTATGTCGCTCGACACTTCTTGAGAAAATACCGTTTGCGGCGTTGCCAACGCGATGCTGGTCAGCAAAATCCGCATCATAGAGTTTCAGCGATGGCGCAAGTGCTTGCCATGACCGTGACGGTCCGGTCGGTGATGTCGGAATGATTGTCGCGGCCAATGTGGGGTGTAGCGATTTGCCCGCCAAGGAGTAAGCGCCGCGTGCGGCTGTTTCTCAACATGATGCAGGCTACCGTCCTCAGTTCAGCCAAGACGGGAACAAATTTAAGCGACGTGAAACAGCGCCGCCGCCGCCGCATTGGCATAGCCGCCCAGCCAAACCGTCAGCAGATAGCCGAGCGGCGAGATGATCACCGCCGAGACCGCCAGCAGCCCCTGGTGCATCCAGTCGCTGCGGCCGGTGACGATATTGGCCGGCTCGTCGAAATACATGATCTTGACGATCTTGATGTAGTAGAACGCGCCGATCACCGATGCCGCGATGCCGATGGCGGCGAGTGGCACCATGTCCGCCTGGACCGCCGCCTGGAACACCACGAACTTGCCCCAGAAGCCGAACAGCGGCGGGATGCCGGCGAGGCTGAACATCACCATGGCGAGGCAGGCGGCGAGGACCTTGCGGTGGCGGGACAGGCCGGCGAGATCGGCAATCGCCTCCACCGGGTTGCCGTCCGCATCGCGCAGCATCAGCACCGCGACGAAGCCGCCGACAGACATGGCGACATAGATCGCCAGGTAGACCAGCATCGCCGAGGCCCCCTGCGGCGTCGCGGCGGCAAGGCCGATCAGCATGAAGCCGACATTGTTGATCGAGGAATAGGCCAGCAGCCGCTTGATGTTCTGCTGCCCGATCGCTCCCAGCGCGCCGACGATGATCGAGGCCAGTGCGGCGAAGATGACGATTTGCTGCCAGGCCTGCGCCTGGGTGCCGAAAGCGTCGAGCGCCACCCGCATGGTCAGCGCCAGCGCGGCGACCTTGGGGGCGGTGGCGAAGAAGGTGGTCACCGGGGTCGGCGCGCCTTCATAGACGTCGGGCGTCCACATGTGGAACGGCACGGCGCTGATCTTGAAGGCGAGGCCGGCGAGGACGAAAGTGATGCCGAACAGCGCGCCGGTGGCGAGGGGGGTGCCGGTCAGCCCGGTGTCGAGCGCCGCCCGTACCCCGGCAAAGCTGGTGCCGCCGGTGAAGCCATAGATCAGGCTGATCCCGAACAGCAGAATGCCGCTGGCCAGCGCGCCGAGCACGAAATACTTGAGCCCCGCCTCGGCCGAGCGGTCGTCGGTGCGCAGAAAGGCGGCGAGAACATAGGAGGCGAGCGAAGTGAGTTCGAGGCCGATGTAGAGAGTCAGGAAGTCGGCCGCGGAAACCATCAGCCCCATGCCGAGCGCGGAGAACAAGACCAGCACCGGATATTCCGCCCGCATCGCCTTGACGCGCTCGAAAAACGCCGGGGCGACGATCAAGGCCGCGCCCGCTGCGGCATAGATCAGCAGCTTGGCGAAAGCGGCGAAAGCGTCGCCGCGGTACTGGCCGTAGAAGGCTTCGGTATCCGCGCCCATCGCGCCGCTGCACAGCGCCGGGGCGACCAGGATGGCGGCACCGGCGAGCGCGGCGACCGCCAGCCAACTGATCGCGCGGCTCGCCTTGTCGCCCGACCAGGCGGCAACCAGCAGCAGGACCAGCCCGGCGATGCTGAGCAGTTCTTCGGGCGCGACCAGCCATAGCGAAGCGGACCAATCCATCAATGCGCCCCCGCTGCTGCCGCCGCGGCGTGTTCCGCCGGTTTCGGCGCGCCGAATTTGATCATCGCGTCACCCGGCGGCTTGGCCCGGGCCAGCCGCGCGTCAAGTGCCGCAATGTCGGCCCGCATCGGCGCGAGGAAGCTTTCGGGATAGACCCCCATCCACAGCACCGCAGCGGCGATCGGCGCCATCATCGCCCATTCGCGCGCGTCAAGGTCGGGCATGGCGGCGGCATCCGCGTTCTTTTGAAGGCCAACCACCACCCGGCGGTAGAGGTAGAGCATATAGGCCGCGCCCAGGATAATGCCGGTGGCGCAGACGAAAGTCACCCAGCTGGACACCTGATAACTCCCCACCAGCGCGAGGAATTCGCCGACGAAGCCGCTGGTCCCCGGCAGGCCGACCGAGGCCATGGTGAAGACCATGAAGAACAGAGCATAGGCCGGCATGTTGATGGCAAGGCCGCCGTAGCGGTCAATCTCCCGGGTGTGCAGCCGGTCGTAGATCACCCCCACGGACAGGAACAGCGCGCCCGATACCAGCCCGTGGCTCAGCATGACTATCATCGCGCCCTCGAGCCCTTGCGGGTTGAAGGCAAACAGCCCGACGGTAACGATCGCCATATGCGCAACCGAGGAATAGGCGATCAGCTTCTTCATGTCGTGCTGCACCAGCGCGACCAGGCTGGTGTAGACCACCGCGACCATCGACAGCGCGAAGATCACCCAGGCGAGCTGGGCCGATGCCTCGGGAAACATCGGCAGCGAGAAGCGGATGAAGCCGTAGCCGCCCATCTTGAGCAGTACGCCCGCCAGGATCACCGAGCCGGCAGTCGGCGCCTGGACGTGGGCGTCGGGCAGCCAGGTGTGCACCGGCCACATTGGCATCTTGACCGCGAAGCTGGCGAAGAACGCCAGCCACAGCCAGGTCTGCGCCTCGGGATCGAAGTCGTAGGCCATCAGCGTGGGAATGTCGGTCGAGCCCGCCTCATTGACCATCCACAGCATGGCGATCAGCATCAGCACCGAGCCGAGCAGGGTGTAGAGGAAGAATTTGTAGCTGGCGTAAATCCGCTCCGCCCCGCCCCAGATGCCGATGATCAGGTACATCGGGATCAGGCCGGCCTCGAAGAAGATGTAGAACAGGAACATGTCCTGCGCGGC
>JANONQ010000184.1:0-1932 GCA_031420935.1 Novosphingobium sp.
GCATTGCCGCAAGCTTCGACCTCGCCGCCATCGGCGTTAAAAATGCGCATGCGGAAATCTGCGACGGCGGACGGCTCAAGCAAGATCAGTTGATCGCAGCCGATGCCGGTCTTGCGATCCGCCAGCGCGGCGGCGAGCGCATTGTCCACCGGCGCGATCGCCTGCGCGCGGCCATCGAGCACGATGAAATCGTTGCCCAGGCCGTGCATCTTGATGAAAGGGACGCGCATCCGGCGCGCTCTATGCGCTGGCTCCGGCTTCGTCCAGTGTCGCGCCGGTCAGCCGCTGGCGGCGGAACGGTCCGGTCGGTCCGCAGATTCTTCCGCAGTAGGCTCTGGCCTGGCGAGCGGCGCCGGCACCGAGGTTTGCAGCAGATCCAGCGCCGCCAGTCGCTCAAGCGTTGCCTCGGCGTTTTCGGGCTGGCCGTAAAGATAGCCTTGCCCCTTGAAGTCGCCATAGGTCTGCAGTTCCGCCAGCACCGCCTCGGATTCAATTCCTTCCGCCGTCATTGGCAGGCCAAGCCCTTCGCCCAGCGCGGTGATCGTCCTGAAGATTGTCGCACTGTCCTTGCCTTCCGTCAGGTTCATGACGAAGCTACGGTCGATCTTGATGGAATCGAAGGGCAGTTCCCGCAGCTGCCCGAGCGAGCTGTATCCTGTACCAAAATCGTCAAGGCTGATCCGGATACCCTGGTTCTTAAGGCTGGCGAGCATCGCCCGCACTGCGCCGACGTTTTCGAGCAAGCAACTTTCGGTAATCTCGATTTCCAGCCGCTGCGGCGGAAAATTGGTTTCGACCAGCAGCTTCAACAGTTTCTGCGAAAACCACGGGTCGCGAAGCTGCACGGGCGAAATATTGACTGACAGCGCGAGTTGCGGGTTCCAGGCTTTGGCGTCCTGCAAGGCCTTGGCGATGAGTTGCTCCGACAGTATGTCGATCACGCCCAGATCTTCGGCGATGGGTATGAATATCTGCGGGTTAACGATGCCATATGTGGGCGACTTCCACCGTGCCAGCATTTCAAAGCCAGTCAGCTTGCCAGTCTTCAGGTCAATCTGCTGTTCGTAATAGGGAACAAATTCGCCTTGCTCGATACCGCGGCGAATTCCTGCTTCGAGTTCACGCCGGAAACGCAGTTCCCCTTCCATCGCGGCTTCGAACCAGAAATAGCAATTCCGACCGTGACGTTTGGCGTGGTACATGGCAATATCGGCGGAGTGAAGCAGCGCCTGGGTCACTGACTGCGCATCGTCGACTTCGATTTCGCAGTCGCTGCGGGCAATGCCTAGAGAGACAGTCATCGAAATCTCGGTTTCTTTGACAAACATCGGTGCGGATATGGCGTCGATAAGCGCATTGGCCAATTGGTCCACCCGTTCGGGGTGAGCAACATCAACGGGGATCAGAAGGGCGAATTCGTCACCTCCAAGCCGGGCCACCAGCGCGTTCGCGGGCAAAACCAGGGCAATGCGGCTGGCGGTCTCCTGCAAAATCGCATCTCCGGCAGCGTGACCGTGCAAATCATTGATCTGCTTGAACCGATCCAGGTCGGCCATCACCAGGGCAAATCGGCTGCCACCCGGCTTAGGATCGGAAATCATCTGGTCCGCGACCTTGGCAAAGCTGCGACGGTTCAGAAAACCGGTGAGCACATCCGTTTCGGCGAGCGACCGCGCCTCGGCCTCTGCCGCGCAGTGGTGCAACACCGCATGGGACATGTCGCGGTATCGCCGCCAGCCGAACAGGATGATCGCGACATTCAGCAGCACTGCCAAGGCGATCAGCGGGTTTTGCAGTACGCCGGTGCCGCGGATCGCATGAATGACCTGCGACAGGGCCGAACTCCCGGTCCCCACGAACAGGAAGATGGCTGCCACCGCAATGCCGAGCGCGAGCGTATCGTGCCCGGAATCACGCGAATGTGCACTAATA